>JAZSGQ010000023.1:0-50481 GCA_045532805.1 Eubacteriales bacterium | reverse complement strand
CAACCGAAAGCGCGATGCCGGGGAGCGTCTTTAAAAATTTCATAGTCTGTTCCTTTCCTGTCAGTCAAAGTGAAAACGACCGTGCGGTATGATCCACACGGCCGTTTGCTGTACGAGCGTTTTGAAAATCAGCCCAGCTTTGCTTGGTTGACCTTGATGCCGGGGCCCATGGTGGAAGCCACGACACAGCTCTTGATATACTGACCCTTTGCAGCGGCGGGCTTTGCCTTGATGATGGCGGTCATCAGCGTGTTGAAGTTCTCTGCGAGCTTCTCGGCGCCGAAGGAAGCCTTGCCGATGGGGCAGTGAATGATGTTGGTCTTGTCCAAACGGTACTCGATCTTACCGGCCTTAGCCTCGGTAACGGCACGAGCCACGTCGGGGGTAACGGTGCCTGCCTTGGGGTTGGGCATTAGGCCCTTGGGACCCAGAACCTTACCCATACGGCCGACCAGACCCATCATATCAGGGCTTGCGATCACAACGTCGAACTCGAACCAGTTCTCCTTCATGATCTTGTCAACGTACTCCATATCACCGACGTAATCAGCGCCGGCGGCCTTAGCGGCCTCAACCTTGTCGCCCTTGGTCAGAACCAGGGTGCGTACCTTCTTACCGGTACCGTTGGGGAGCACGACGGCACCACGAACCTGCTGGTCAGCGTGACGGGAGTCAACGCCAAGACGAACGTGGATCTCGATGGTCTCGTCGAACTTTGCCTTGGAGGTCTCGCAAACGAGTGCAAGTGCCTCGGAGGGATCATACAGTCTGTTCTTTTCAATCAGCTTTACGCTGTCAATATACTTCTTTCCCATTGTGTACTCCCTCCTTAGTCAACCACTTCGACGCCCATGCTACGGGCGGTGCCTGCGATCATGCTCATAGCGGCCTCAACAGAGCCGGCATTGAGATCGGGCATCTTGGTTTCTGCGATCTTCTTGACCTGCTCCTTGGTGATCTTGGCAACCTTGGTCTTGTTCGGAACTGCGGAAGCAGTCTCGATGCCGGCGGCCTTCTTGATCAGAACGGGAGCGGGAGGAGTCTTGGTGATGAAGGTGAAGGAACGGTCAGCGTAAACCGTGATGACAACGGGGATGATAAGACCCATATCGTTCTTGGTACGCTCGTTGAATTCCTTGGTGAACACGGGGATAGCCACACCGTACTGACCCAGAGCAGGGCCTACGGGGGGCTGAGGGGTTGCCTTGCCTGCGGGAAGCTGCAGCTTGATATAACCCATTACTTTCTTAGCCATTTTAATATAACCTCCTATGTGGTACGATACGGGAGAATACAGTATTTTCTCCCTCCCACGATGATACGCGCCGTTGTTGCGGCACTAAGATCTGTTTGCCGATCTCAAGCATTCTCGAGCTGGAGGCAGGAGGCCTCAAGCTCAACAGGCATATCGCGGCGGCCGCGCTTGACGAGAACCGTTACCATGGTACGGTCGTCGGAAATGGCCTGCACAATGCCGTTGTATCCCTCGAAAAGGCCGGTGGTGACAACAACGCTGTCGCCTTCCTTGAAGGAGAGCGAGATCTGCTTTTCGGCGGCTGCATCGCTGCCACCCTCAAGACCGAGCGCGCGCACCTCCTCTTCGGAGATGGGAGTGGGGCGGGATCCGGGGCCCACAAAGCCCGTGACACCCTGAATGTTACGCACGGCGTGCCAGGTGTCGTCGTTCATCACCATCTTGATGTAGACGTAGCAGGGGAAGAGTTTGGTTTCAACCTCTTTCTCCACGTCGCCCTTTTTCTCAATGGTGATCTCAACCGGGATCTGAATGTCGAAGAACAGATCCTGAAGACCCTTGTTCTCGATCACCTTTTCCAGGCTGGTTTTGATTTTGTTTTCGTAACCGGAGTAGGTGTGCGCCACATACCATCTCGGGCCAACGTTCATCTCATTGATGTTGCTCATTGCTTAGTTCCCAAAGAAAGAGAATCCGGTTCCGGTAAGCAAATGCTGTGCTTCAAAGAATACGATGTCCAAAAGACCTACAACAACTGCGATCACGAGAACGGAAACCAGTACGAACACGGTTCCGCGGACAACGTTCTTCCAGGAATACCAGGTGATCTTCTTCATCTCACTCTTGTACGCCTTCAGCGCTTCGCCAACGGCCTCGCGCTTGATGATGCAAAGGACAACGACCAGCACGATCAGCGCCGCTGCGACTACCAGCGACACGAAGGTGAAGGTGGACATGTTCGTTCCGAACACACCCGTACCGTCCTCGGCACCAACGGCCAGAGTAAACAGAGAGAAGGTAAGGCAAAGAGTGAGCAACAGGACCAAAATTTTCTTGTTCATTGTTCTGTACTCCCTTCGCCGTGATTACTTGGACTCTCTGTGAAGCGTGTGCTTCTTGCAGAAGCGGCAGTGCTTTTTCATCTCGAGTCTGTCGGGATCGTTCTTCTTGTTCTTCTTTGTGTCGTAGTTTCTCTGCTTGCACTCGGTGCACACCAGAGTAACCTTGACGCGTGCTTCATTAGCCATGTTTTTCGGCACCTCCTATTTTATTTTTTGGATCCAAGAGATCCGTGTACCTCCCTCCGTCCGCGGTGTTCCCTTCCCTTTTCGGGTGGCGCAGGGCACGACAAAAAAGCCCGCTCGCAGAGGTAATAAGCATTATATCACAACGGCGCTCCCATGTCAAGTGTTTTTTCTAAATTTTATTATAATATAAAGAAACCGCATCGCCGCGATGCGGCGATGCGGGTGTTTTTTATTTTACCAGATGTCTCTTGATCTTTCTGGACGTGGTCTTTTCGAACTCGGTCTCACGCAGCTCCAGTGCCATGATCTTCTTGAAGGAAGCCACGCGCTTGTTCTGCTCCATGATCTTGTCGTAAATGGTCTTGTAGATCGTATCGTTGTCCGTGCCCTCGGGGAACATATCGCGGTTGGGGAAAACCACGGCGGTGAGCACCACGGTCTCGCCATCCTCTGCCTTGCGGCCGACCACCACGCTCTCGGCGATCTCCTCGATGTCCTCCAGATATTCCTCGATCTCCTCGGGGAACACGTTCTTGCCGTTCTCCAGCACGATGACGGATTTCAGGCGTCCCGTGATATAGATATAGTCGTCGGCGCCGAGGTAGCCCACGTCACCCGTGCGGTACCAGCCGTCCTCGGTAAAGGCGGCGGCGTTCGCCTCCTCGTTCTTGTAGTAGCCGAGCATCACGTTGTCGCCCTTGACCTGGATCTCACCCTCGTCAAAGCCCTTATCGTTCTTGCCCGTGGCGGCGATGCGCACGGTGCAGGAGGGGCTGGCGGGGCCGACGGAGCCGGGACGGTTGTCAAAATAGGGAGCAACGGAAATGAGCGGCGAGCATTCGGTGATGCCGTAGCCCTCGCAGATCTGTACGCCAAACGCCTCGAAATTGTGCACCATTTCGGGGTTTAAGGGAGCTCCGCCGCAGATGATCTTGCAAAGTCTGCCGCCAAAGGCCTCCAGCACGCTTGCAAAGAGCTTGCCGCGCAGATCCAAGCCGATGCGGCGCAGCCCGTTGGATACGGGGATCATATTCTTCAGCAGCTTATCCTTGCCCTTCTTCTTTGCCTCGGTCATGATGCGCTTGTACATCGTATTGACGAACAACGGCACGAGAACAAGGCCTGTGGGGCGGATCTCTTTCAGGTTGCGCATCAGGTGAGAAAGCGTGTCGTTGATACCGACCATAATGCCGTACGTCAGGCTCGCGATCATAATGGCGAGCTCGTAGGTGTGATGCAGGGGAAGAACCGAGAGCGTGACGTCCTCACTCGAGAAGTTCACGGTCGCGCAGGCGGCGTTCACGCAGGAGCAGATGTTCTTTTCGCTGAGCATCACGCACTTGCTCGTGCCCGTGGTGCCCGAGGTAAAGAGCATAATGGCCATACTCTCAAAATCGCGCTCGGGAAGTGTGTAGCCGCGCTCCAACTCGGCCTTGCCTGCTTCCATAAGGGAGGCAAGGGGCAGGATCTTATCGGTTTGCTCGCCCTCGTATTTCATGGGGATAAACTTCTTCAGCGTGGGATGAGTGTCCACGGTAGCGGCGAATTTCTCGTTGAAGGAGGGGGCATATACGATCGCCTCGGCGTCCACGCCCGCAAGGAAGCCCTCGATCTCGTTCACGGCCAGTTCCTTGTCCATGGGAATGATCACGCCACCGCTTGTCACGACACCGAGATAGGCGGCGACCCACTCGGGAGAGGTCTCGCCGATCACGGCAACGCGTTTGCCCGCAAGTCCTGTTGCCTTGAGACCGGCGGCCACGGCATAGGTCATTTTTGCAAACTCATCGTAGGTGACGGTGATGAACTCCTTGCCCTTCGGATACTTGAAGGCGGGACGGCCGACGCGGCCCTCGCAGATCGAGAGCAGGTGGCGGAAATTATTGATGGGCGTATAAATACGGGGATTTTTTTTTACGGAATACTTTTTCACTTGATATACCTCTCTTTATAACTGGTATTGGTATTGCGAGATATCACCCCCATTATACTCCTTGTTTTCCCATATTGTCAAGCGATGTGTGACAAATGTAACGGTTTTGTTGTGAATATGACTAAAAAAGCGGGTGAGCGTCAAGCACTCACCCGCGGGTGTTTTTATGAAAGCAAGCCGTTGATCATGCCAAGGATCATGGGGAAGAAACGAATGAGCAAAAGGGCAAGTCCCACGGCCAGTACGACGGTGAGCACCACGCCCGCGACGTTGTTTTCCCGTTTGTCGAAACGGAGATCTGCGGCGTACTTTCTCTCCTCGGGGATATAATAACGGGTATCCCCGTCCTCCCCTTGGACGGTGCACACAACGCTTCGCAGGGCCCCGGCGCGCGTCAGGGCGCGGCGTGCAAGCGAGCGCGGCGGGAGTCCCAACTCCTCGACGGTTTTGGCGCACTCCTCGGAGAACGCTTCGGCGCGCAGGATCGCGCGCACGGCACCGCCCAGCGCCTTTTGCTGATACAGCGTGTAAAGCGCGGCGAGCACGATGCCGATGCAGATGCCCCAGATGAACAGCGTTGCGGTGAGCGCGTCCGACTCGGAGAAGTGTAATTTCTCGTAGTCCTCTGCCGTTACTCTGAAAAAAGAGGCAAGGTGGGTGGCGACGGGCATCACTTTGCGGGGCGGATCACGTCACAGCCCATATAGCGGCGGAGTGCCTCGGGCACGGTGACGGAGCCGTCTTCGTTCTGATAGTTCTCCAGAATGGCGGCAACCGTACGTCCGACTGCGACACCCGAGCCGTTGAGCGTGTGGACAAGACGGGGCTTATCCTTGGGCGTTTCGCGGTAGCGGATATTGGCACGGCGTGCCTGGTAGTCCTCGAAGTCCGAGCAGGAGGAGATCTCCACGTAGCGGTTGTAAGAGGGCATCCAGACCTCGATATCGTAGGTCATGGCACTGGAGAAGCCGAGATCGCCCGTGGACAGACGTACCACGCGGTAGGGCAGGCCCAGGCCCTGCAGGACGCGCTCTGCATCGTTCGTGAGTTTCTCAAGTTCCTCGTAAGAGGTCTCGGGAGTGGTAAATTTTACCAATTCCACCTTGTTGAACTGGTGCTGACGGATCAGGCCTCTGGTGTCGCGGCCTGCGGAGCCCGCCTCTGCGCGGAAACAAGCGGAGTAAGCGCAGTAGCAAATGGGCAGATCGGCGCCGTTCAGGATATCGTCGCGGTGCATATTGGTGACGGGAACCTCTGCCGTGGGAATGAGGAAGCAATCGTTGTTGGCCACGCGGAAGGCGTCCTCCTCAAACTTGGGGAGCTGGCCCGTGCCGCGCATGGAGTCGCGGTTGACCATGAAGGGAGGAAATACCTCGGTGTAGCCGTGCTCAGTGTGCGTATCCAGGTAGTAGCTGATCACGGCGCGCTCCAGTCTTGCGCCAAGACCGCGGTAGAAGTGGAAGCGCGTGCCCGTAACCTTTGCGGCGGTGTCGGGATCCAGGATCTCCAACTCGCGGCCGAGATCCCAGTGGGGCTTGGGCACAAAGCCGAAGGTGCGGGGCTCGCTCCAGCGGCGAAGTTCTGCGTTCTCGGTATCGTCCTTGCCTACGGGCACCTTTTCGTTGGGCACGTTGGGGATCGAGAGCAGAATGCCCTCAATTTCGGCATCAATACCGCTGATCTTCTCGGTTTCGGCCTTTACCGTGTCGGAAAGCGCCTTCATTTCGGCAAAAATCGGGGCAACGTCCTTGCCTTCCTTTTTCATTTGAGGAATGCTCTTGGAGATTCTGTTCTGTTCTGCCTTTTTGGTTTCGGTGTCTGCAATCAGAGCACGGCGTTCTACGTCGAGTTCGAGCAATCTGTCGATCTCTGCGCTGTAATCCTTTTGACGGGTAGCCAGTCTTTCTTTTGCGTATGCGGCGTTTTCTTTGATCCACTTAATGTCTAACATAAGAGTTCCTTTCTTTTATTCCTTGAAAAAATCGGGGCCGCACAGCGCAAGGAGCAATGCTTCCATATCGTCATTGTCCTCGTAATACAGCTCAATGGATTTCTTTTTGTTGTTTTGGGTGATTTTCACTTTGCGTCCGAGGGTTTCTCTGGTGCGACGCTCCAGATCCAGCATCCAGGCACGGTTCTGTACGTGGCCTTCGATGTCGGCGACTTCGGGTGCGGGCTCGGTGTTTTCTTTGCGCACGATGATCTCTACCTCGCGCACAGAGAGGTTCTTCGCGATGATGCGGTTGGCAAGGGGCACGATCTTCTCGGGATCGGTGAGACCCAGCAGGGCTCTTGCGTGTCCTGCGGTGATGTCACCCTCCTTGAGTTGCTCCAGCACCTCGTCGGGCAGGTCAAGCAGGCGCAGAAGGTTTGCGATAGCGGGACGGGACTTGCCCACCTGCTTTGCTACCTGATCCTGCGTCAGACCAAAGCGTTCGATCAGTGCGCGGTAAGCGAATGCTTCTTCCACGACGTTCAAATCTTCGCGCTGTACGTTCTCAATGACTGCGATCTGCGCGGTCTTGAGGTCATCGCCGTCCAGGATAACGGCGGGAATTTCGGTGAGGCCTGCCATTTTAGCAGCTCTCCAACGGCGCTCGCCTGCGATAATCTCAAAAGACCCTTCGAAATTAGGGTTCTGGCGCACCAGAATGGGCTGCAACACGCCGTATGCGGCGATCGAATCGGCCAGTGCCTCCAGGGATTCCTTCTCAAACTGCTTGCGGGGCTGATCGGCGCGGGGCTCGATCTCGGAAATGCGCAGTGTGGTGGCCGCACCTTCCTTCATATCCATAATATTGTCGTCCAATATTGCGTAAAAGTCTCTGCCAAGACCTCCGGGTTTCTTTGCCATTGCTTCTCCTCCTTTTTTATATGCGCTCCAACAGTTCTTTTGCCGCGCGCACGTATTCCTTTGCACCCTTGGCGCTTTTATCGTGGTAATATACGGGCACACCGAAGCCGGGTGCCTCGGACAGTTTGACGTTGCGCGAGATCGTGGTGTCGAATACGCGCTCTCCGTAGTGCTTTTTGAGTTCGGTCATCACCTGTGAGGAAAGCAAAAGCCGTCCGTTGTACATGGTGACCAGGATACCCACCACCATCAGATTGGGGCGATACCGCTTCTTCATGCGATTGATCGTCATCATCAGTTGGGAAAGGCCCTCCAGGGCGAAAAATTCGCACTGCATCGGGATTACAACGCCGTCTGCCGCCACCATGGCGTTGACGGTGAGCATACCGAGCGAGGGCGGACAGTCCAGTATAATGAAGTCATAGTCGGCCTTCAGGGGCAAAAGCACCTCTCGCAGGTGTCCTTCTGCGCCGTCGCCCTCCAACAAATCGTATTCCGTGGCCGCCAAAGCGATGTTGGCGGGCAAAAGGTCGAGATTTTTGAAGGGAGTAGAAAGAATCGCATCTGCCGCGCGGCAACCGCCGATCAAAAGATCGGCAACCGAGAAGCGCAGGGCTTTCTTTGCGACGCCAAGACTACTGGTGGCGCTTCCCTGTGGGTCGAGATCCGCCAAAAGCACCCGATAACCCAAAGTGCCGAGACTTGCGGCCAGATTCACGGCAGAGGTGGTCTTGCCCACGCCGCCTTTTTGGTTGGCTAATGCGATGATTCTGCCCATGCCGCGCTCCTTTCCTTGGGTTTTAGTGGGGGTGGATATCACTCAAACTCTATCCTTGGCAATATTATAGCACCTTATTCCCTGTTTTGCAATATGTTTTCCGCATTTTTTGCCGCATTTTGTTTCACGTGAAACGCGACACCCGGGGGACGGCGGTAAAGAATTATGTTTCACGTGAAACGGAATCGGCGGCTTCTTAAACTTGTGTTTCACGTGAAACAAAAAAGAGTCCCACGGAAACAAAATGGTGTTTCACGTGAAACTCTTTGTCGGTTTTATTGACCTCTGGCGGGGATCTTAATGGTGATACAGACCCCGTCGGGGCTTTCTTCGCGGCTTACTTGCGCCTCGCACCCCGTCTTTTTGAAAATAGAAAGCGTGCGGTCGATGGAGTTGTACAAGGGTTGCAGGCTTTTGAGCACGAATTTGCGCGGCTGTACGGTTTCGTAAGTGGGTGTGGATTCCTCAAAGAGTGACGGTGTCTGCGCGGCGGTATTTACGGGAAACTCGCGCGCGTGTGCGGTCTGCGTGAGGTGCTTGTTTAGCATTTCCTCAATCAATTCCTCGGTTGCGGCTACGGTCAGACGGTTTTCTCGGATCGTGCGTATGGTTTTGGTGCGGTCCTCGTGCGTTTTCAGGCGCAAAATGGCGCGTGCGTGCCGCTCTGAGAGGTTTCCTTGCAGAATCTCACGTCTTTCCTCGGCAGAAAGACCCAAAAGGCGGAGTTTGTTGGCGACGGCGGATTGGGAAATGTCCAGGCGCTCTGCAATTTCACCTTGTGTCAGGTTGTATTCCTGTAATAAGACGCGAAAAGCGGCCGCTTGGTCGAACATATGTAGCTTTTTTTGCCGAATTTGGGCGAAAATCTCCTCTGAACCCCTTGTTTTTTCGCTTTCTTGCGGGATCACGCATGGGAGCTTGTCCATTCCCGCAAGGCAAGCCGCCTGAAAGGGGAGTTCGCTACCTTCGCACAACTCGTACAGGATCTCTCCGTTCACGCCGTGCAATAATCGCACTTGCAACGGCTCGAGTAGGCCGTATCGCTTGATGGATTCCGCCAAACGGATGACGTAATTCCTGCTTTTCGTTCTCTTTGTACCCGTCGACAGAATGATCTGACCGGGGCGCAGAAAGAGAATGACGCCTGTTTGTGCGCGTGCGGTGGGTAAAAACGGCTCATATTCCTCTTTTGGGCGCGTTGGCATATAGTAATCCTGCATGATAGCACTCCTTTTGATGTGTTATCCCCATTATATCAGGACAAGTACGCGAATTTTGTCACAAAAATGGTAAATAATGGAAACGCATAAAGAAAAAGCACAGGAAATACAAGGATTGGCAATCGGCAAAAGACCGCTCCCACAAAAGAAACGCACGGATGCGTGTATGAAGAATCGGCAAAGAAAACCCCACCCAAGGCAACGGGTGGGGTTGTGTTGAAGAAACGCAGTTTTGACGGTGGGTTTTTAATTGCGCGTCAAAGCGGCGACTTTGTGATCTTGGCAAAGGCGCGGGGAAATTCGGGCGGTGTGGGTCTCACCTTTTCGATCTCTAGGATCAGACGCTCGTCCTCCTCGTCACCGTCGCAGAGCGTCACGTTGTGTCGGGCGACAAGGCGGCCTCCAAGGCGATGGACGGCGCGCTCGGCACTCTCCCACTCCTCCTCGCCCCGACGCGCCTTCATGGCGAGAAATTTGCCTCCTGTACGTACAAAGGGCAAGCAAAGTTCTGCAAGAACAGGCAGTGCGGCCACGGCGCGCGCCGTGCAGACGTCAAAACGCTCGCGGTAGCGGCCTTTTCCGCCCTCCTCGGCGCGCATGGCAACGGCCTCGACGTTTTGGCAGTCAAGCAGTTCTGCGGTCTCGGCGACGTAGCGAATGCGCTTGGCGGTGCTGTCAAGCGAGAGAATGCGCAGATCGGGGCGGCAAATGGCAAGCGGCAACGAGGGGAAGCCCGCACCGCACCCGATGTCCGCCACGCGCGCGTTTTGCGGCAAAAACGGTTCCACGGTGAGCGAATCGGCGAAATGGCGCAGAATCACGGCGCGCGGCTCCTTGATGGCCGTCAGATTCATATATTCATTGACTTCGAGCATGCGCTCGGTCAGTGCGTGAAATTTGGCGGCCAACGGCTCGGTGGCAAAGCATTCTTGCGCATTATGTGCCATAACGGTGTGAAAAATGGCGGAAAATTCCGAAAAATCCATCATATTGAAGGAAGTACCTTTCGTGTTGCTTTTTTGTCCAGAAAACGGCAAAAACTCATACCGTTCAGGGGGTAAATGAAAAATCAGCGGAGTCCCAGATAAATGAGCAGGACAGAGATGTCGGCGGGACTGACGCCACTGATGCGCGAGGCACCTCCCACGGTGAGGGGGCGGCGCTCCTGCAATTTCTGGGCGGCCTCGAGCCGCAGTCCCGTGATCGTGCGGTAGTCAAGGTCGGCGGGCAGAGGACGCGATTCCAGGCGTTCTTGTTTTGCCACCTCGGCAAGCTGGCGCTGGATATAGCCCGCGTATTTGAGCTGAACCTCTGCACAGAGCGCTTCGGCACGCGAGAGCGTGGGGCGCGCCTCGTCCAGAGGGGCGAGAAGGGCATAGGTGATACCCGGGCGGCGCAGGAGATCGGCCAGTGATGCGCCTGATGTAAGCGGGGGGAGCCCCAGCTCCGAAAGGAGCGGAGCCGCCTTGGCGGGGGACAGGTGCGTTGACTCCAGGCGTGCGATCTCTGCGGCGATGCGGCGTTGCTTTTCTTCAAACGCGGCAAAGCGCTCGTCATCAATGAGCCCCACGCGCCGACCTTTGGGTGTCAGACGCGCGTCGGCGTTGTCCTGGCGGAGCAGAAGCCGATATTCCGAGCGCGAGGTCATCATGCGGTAGGGCTCGTTCGTACCCTTGGTGATCAGATCGTCAATCAGCGTGCCGATATAGGAATCCGTGCGGTGCAGGATCAAGGGCTCTTCGCCTTTTATTTTCAGTGCCGCGTTGATGCCTGCGACAAGACCCTGCGCGGCTGCTTCCTCGTAGCCCGAGGTGCCGTTGAACTGTCCTGCACCGTAAAGACCTTCAAGATCGCGGAATTCCAGTGTCGGGAGCAGAGCTGTGGGGTCACAGCAATCGTATTCAATGGCGTAGGCGTAGCGGAGCATTTCCGCGTGCTCGAGTCCCTTGAGACTGTGGAGCATCTCATACTGCACGTCGGTGGGCATCGAGGTGGAGAAGCCCTGCAGGTACAACTCGTCCGTATCGCGCCCGATGGGCTCAAGGAACAACTGGTGCCGCTCCTTGTCGGCAAAGCGCACCACCTTGTCCTCGATCGAGGGGCAGTAGCGCGGTCCAACGCCGTGGATATGACCGCCGTACATAGCGGAACGGGTCAGGTTTTCGCGAATAATGCGGTGTGTTTCCTCACCGGTGTAAAGAATATGGCAGGGAAGTTGCTCCGTGCCCTCCAGATAGTTTTCGGGGGTGTAATAGGAATAGGGAAGTCCTCCCTCCTCCCCCGCTTGCTCCTCTAATTTAGAAAAGTCAACCGAGCGGCGGTTGATGCGCGCGGGCGTGCCCGTTTTGAAGCGCATCAGTTTGATGCCAAGAGAGGAGAGCGATGCGGAGAGTCCCTTGGCGGGCAAAAAGCCGTCGGGACCGCTTTCAAAACTCGCATTACCCGTAAAGATGCGGCTTTCCAGATACGTGCCTGCCGCCACGATCGCGGCCTTGCACGCAAACTCCTCGCCAAGGCGTGTGCGTACTCCCGTGACCTTTCCGTTTTCGGTGAGCACGTCGGTGATCTCGGCTTGGACGAGGCGCAGATTGGGGGTGCGCTCCAGGAGCGCCTTCATATATAAATGATAGTGTTTTCTGTCCGCTTGCACGCGCTTGCTGTGCACGGCGGCGCCCTTGCCGAGGTTCAGGGTGCGCGATTGGAGTGTCACGGCGTCGGCCGCACGTCCCATTTCGCCGCCCAGTGCGTCGATCTCATACACGAGATGTCCCTTGGCGGTGCCTCCGATAGAAGGATTACAGGGCATATTGGCCACCGATTCCAGCGAAATGGTGAACAGGATCGTGTCCAGTCCCATGCGGGCGGCGGCGAGTGCCGCTTCGATGCCTGCGTGTCCCGCACCGATGACGGCGATTTTTGTGGATTGCTTCATACAGAGCGCTCCTTACTCAAACTTGTAGTGGTGTCAGCGCTGTGTTTTGGTCATCACAGTCGCGCTGGGATTGTAAAAGCGGCAGATCTGCAACGCTTTGGCGGTTGCCTCGAAATAGAAGATGGCGCGGCGCTTTTTGATCTTGCCGTGCTCCTTAAATTCATATTCGAACAAAACGAAGTAAATGTCGGGTGCGCGGAGCGAGGAAATGGCGGAAAATTCACGTTCGGGGTGATAGGCCGCGGCTTTTTCCGCTTCCTCACCGTCCTCCAGCGGCGCGATGCGCACGGCATCACGTAGCAAAAGGCGCAGACAGGTACGGCGCGAGCGACCGCCAAAGATCTTGCTGAAGGTGAGTTCTCCCGAGGTGATGGAATACTCGTATTCCACCGAAACGTAGCGCCAGGTGAAGAACACCAGGATCCACGTGGTGATGGGAATGAGCGCGAGGAGTTGCACGAACAGTTGCATCGTGAAGCCGAACAGCAGCCAGGCCGACACGAAAAGGACATATAAAAGGATCAACGCGAAGCGAGCAAGGCGCCATTTGCCTTCGATCTTTTGCTTTACGGCAAATTCATAGGTGGAAAATTCGTTCATAGAGGCCTCCTTATGAGGATAGGAAGGGATCCGCGAGAACTGTAATAAAACAGACCGAGCGGCTACATAGAGTATAGCATAAAAAACGACGGAATGCAAGCAGGTGCTTCCAAATCGGAAAAATCGCTTCCTGTCGATCTTGCGCGAAAAAGGGGAGAACACCGAGTTTTCCACAGGCACCCCTTGTCCGCAAACGCTGATTCTGCCGAGTTTTACCCAGTTTCCACAGGGTTTTCCACAGCAAAACGGGGTTTTGGGGATTCTCGCGATGAAAAAAGGAAGGGGTGATCCAAAAGCGGGAATTTCTTTCCAAACGCGGAAAGGGGGTGTCCCGATTTCGAAAAAGTGCGCGGTGAAAAAAGGTTCCAAAAAGGGTCTCGCGCTCATGACGCGAGACCCTGATCTGTTTAGTTTTTGAGTGAGTGAATGGGTGCGGGAATGCGTCCGCCGCGGTGAATGAAGCGTGCGGGGGAGTACTCGCGCACGGGCATGATGGGTGCGGAGCCGAGCAATCCGCCGAAATCCACGCTCTCGCCAACGCCCTTACCGTAGGCGGGAATGATGCGCACGGCAGTGGTTTTGGTGTTGACCACGCCGATGGAGATCTCGTCTGCGATGATACCGCAGATGACTTCCTCGGAAACGTCGCCGGGCACGGCGATCATATCAAGACCGACCGAGCAAACGGCAGTCATGGCTTCCAGTTTTTCAAGCGAGAGTGCGCCGCGCTCCACGGCGGCGATCATGCCCGCGTCCTCGGAGACGGGAATGAAAGCGCCCGACAGGCCGCCCACGTGCGAGGAGGCCATCACGCCGCCCTTTTTCACGGCGTCGTTGAGCATGGCAAGGCACGCGGTGGTACCGTGTGCGCCACAGGATTCCAGACCCATTTCCTCCAGAATGTGCGCCACCGAATCGCCGATGGCGGGGGTGGGGGCCAGGGAAAGGTCGATGATGCCGAAGGGAGTGCCCAGTCGCTCGGCGGCTTCACTTGCCACCAGTTGACCTACGCGCGTGATCTTGAAGGCCGTTTTCTTGATGATGTCGGCAAGTTCCGAGAGGTTGCAATCGCCCGCGCGGCGAATGGCCGCGGCGACCACACCGGGGCCCGACACACCGACGTTGATGACGGAATCGGGCTCGCCCACGCCGTGGAAGGCACCTGCCATAAAGGGGTTATCCTCGGGGACGTTGGCGAAAACGACCAGTTTTGCACAAGCCATGGAGTTGTTGTCGCGCGTCAGATACGCGGCGCGCTTGATCGCACTGCCCATCAAACGGATCGCGTCCATATTGATGCCCGCCTTGGTGGTGGCCACGTTCACGGAGGAGCAGACGATGTCGGTTTCGGTGAGTGCCTCGGGGATCACGGAAATCAGGTTGCGCTCGCCTGCCGTCATACCCTTGTGCACGAGTGCGGAGTAGCCGCCGATGAAGTTGATGCCGAGCGTGTTGGCCGCCCTTTGCAGGGTGTGTGCCAGTTTTAAATACCCGTCGGGGGACATATTGCCGCCGATGAGCGAAACGGGCGTGACCGAAACGCGCTTATTGACGATCGCAATGCCGTATTTATTTTCAATGTCCACGCCCGTGGCAACCAGGTGCTCGGCCGTGCGCGTGATCTTGTCGTAAACCTTCTCACAAAGGCGGTTTGCGTCGTCACTGACGCAGTCGAAAAGGGAAATCCCCATAGTAATGGTACGGATATCGAGGTTTTCCTCGCGTATCATACCGATGGTTTCCAGAATATCAGTAGTATTGAGCATGCGTACTACCTCTTAAATGTGGTGCATGGTGTTGAAGATGTCCTCGTGCATGGCGCGCACGTCCAGATGCTGCTCGCGTCCCGCGTCGGCAAGCGTCTTGGCAAAGGTGGCAAACGGGATATTGAGGTGGTCGATCTCGGCCAGAATGATCATGGCGAAGTATTCGGACAGCACGCTCTGCGTGATATCCACGATGTTGGCGTTGTACTCGGCGCAAAGTGCGCTCACGCGGGCGACGATGCCCACGCTATCCTTGCCTGTTACGGTAATGACTGCTTTCATATCAATCTTCTCCTTTGACTTTGTTTTTCTTATTTAGTGCGTGGACGGGGTGTTTTTTTCGCTTGGTTGCGGAAAATCCGAACTTGCCGATGCGGCGACCCAGTGCATAGTAATCACCGTGTGCGTACGCGCAAAGATCTGCGCGCTCGATGTGGAGTTTGCCGTTCTCGTCAAGAAGAGCATCGTCGGCGTAGACTGCCACGATGTCCGCGAGGAACATATCGTGCGAGCCCATTTCGATCACATCGGTCACGCGACAGCAAAGCGAGATGGGGCACTCCGCGATCATCGGGGCGCTGACCTCCTCGGCGGCCGCGCGGGTGAGGTTGCATTTTTTAAATTTATCTACCTTGGCGCCCGTGAACGTGCCGCAGTAGTCTGCCGCGCGCACGAGCGACGAGGGGGTGAGATTGAGCACAAATTCGCCGCTATCCTTGATAATGGGGTGAGAAAACCGCTTTTTCCTTACGGAAATATAGGTTTTGGGCGGAATGGTGTTTACGATGCCCGTCCAGGCAACGGTGAGAATGTTGGCGTGCTCCATCGTGCCGCAACTGACCATAACGGGTGGCACGGGCGCGAGCAGGGCACCGCCGCGCAACTTTGTTTTACTCATGCCGTCTCCCCCTTAAAACGAAATGGGCTTCACCGAGATGGCAGTGCCGCCCGTGGGATTGATCTCAAACAGTGCGCCGTGTGCGCGTACGGGGCCGTCGGCCACGGAAAAGCGCTGGGGTAGGTGGGTGCGGTTGCGCAGAATCACCTCGTCGGCACGCACGCCGAGAATGCCGTTTACGGGTCCCGTCATACCGAGATCCGTAATATAACCCGTACCGTTTGGCAGGATCTGCGCATCGTTGGTCTGCACGTGCGTGTGTGTGCCGAAAATCGCAGCGAATGCTCCGTCAAAGTATCTTGCCAGTGCGAGTTTCTCCGACGTGGCCTCCGCGTGGATATCCAGCACCGCAAAATCATAGCGACCGCGGGCGTGATCCAGTGCGTACTGCACGGCGGAAAAGGGGTTGCCGAGCGGCTCCATAAAGGTACAGCCCGACACGTTGACCACCAGAATTTGCCACCCGTCTGCGGACGTAACCATGCGCGCGCCCTCACCGGGGCACTCTGCGGGATAGTTGCACGGACGCAGAAGCGTGGTGGAATTTTCTAAGAGGGAATAGGCATCGCGGCGGTCAAATACGTGATTGCCCGACGTGATGATGTCTACGCCTGCGTCGAGCAACCCCTGCGCGGCGGCGGGGGAGATGCCGTGGATATCGCAGACGTTTTCGCCGTTGGCGATGACGAGGTCGGCGCCGTATTCGCGGCGGACCCCGGGGAGTGTGCGACGCAGATAAGCAAGGGAGGCCTCGCCCACCACGTCACCGAGTGCTAAAAGCTTCATAACCGTTTCGCTTTCTATCGGCGCGCCAGGGCGCCGCAGGAATTTGTTTGATATAAGTATATCATATTACCCGCGCAAATGCAAGCGAAACGGAAGGGATATCCTCGGATATTGCATAAAAAAACACCATAATATGCGTATATATATAATTTTAATGATTTTTTATAAAAACTCTTTACAAACCCTTCATCTTTTGGTATAATAAATACGATTCCAACTATACCCTGCGGCGGTTTGGTGCCGCAAAAACACACGATAAGGAGAAAACACGATGAAAGCCATTCGTATTCTGTCTCTTATTCTCGCTCTTTTGATGCTGGCCGTTCCGCTGGTTGCTTGCCAGGATGAGACTCCCGACGAGAATCCTGATGCGAACAACAATCAGCAACAGGAAGAGGAAAACAAGGAGCTCCGCCTTGTAACCAACGGCGAGGCAAAGTATGACGTTGTGTTCGACTACAACGCAGGCCCCGGTCTGAAGGCCGCAGTAAACGCGCTGGTCGATGCCTACAAGACCTACCTTAACTGCGAGTTGAACGTGCGTGAGTGCTATTCCGACAAGGAAGGTGCTGACGATGACGTCGTGGCAGACAACGAGATCCTGATCGGTGCCACCAACCGCCCCGAGTCCGCAAAGATCCTGGAAGGCAAGAGAACGAGCGACTATGAGTTGGCTATCGTGGGTACCAAGTTCGTGATCGCGGGTGGTTCTGACGACGCAACCGCTACCGCAGTGGTTCGTTTTATGACCGCATTCGTTTACGAGCAGGGTGACAAGAACGCCGTGAACAAGGGCGCAATGCTTTCTCTGAAGGTCGACCAGGAGACTGCCGATTCGCTCACCAACGTTGGTCGTTACTCTTACAGCAAGACCGTGCTGTGCAATGCACGTATCGACAGCTACGCAGTCGTATATCCTGCCGCAAGCGATCTGACCAACGCCTACCAGAGCTTTGCCGAGAAGGTGCAGACGCACATTGGCAAGGAGGCCGGCTATGAGGTGGACGTATACAAGGACACCAATATTGTGAAGGCAGATTACATGATCCTGGTCGGTGACACCTCCTTTACTGATGCCGAGATCGTTTCCAAGGTAGGAGAGAACGATTATCACATCGAATTGAAGAAGACCGAGACGGGTGCTTACTTCATCATTCACTACGGCGAGAAGGCAGAGGCCGCCGCACTCAAGGCATTCAAGGAGATCCTTCCTTCCTCCTCTACTCCCATTGAGATCGATCTCGCAGAGGGCGTTCTCAAGACCACGTTGCAGTAATTCCAACCTAATATAATAAAAAGGCGCTCGCAAGAGCGCCTTTTTTGTTTGTTTTTGGTCAGATTTTGACTTTCTTTTCGCAGTAGACACAACGGCAGATACCGTTCTTGCGGTCAACGAAGCGGAACACCTGATCCAATTCCTGTTCGATGGACGTGATGCAACGCTTGTTTTCACAGGTCAACTGATTTACAATAAGGTCCTTCTCGCCGCGCTCGGTGGGCAGAGGCTCGGGAGCGGGCGTGCGGCCCTTGGCCGCCTCCAGGAGTTTGAGGATCAGCGCCATACGGATATATTTTGCGTTGAGTACCTGTTTGAAGTAGCAAGCGCGGGGATCGGCGTCGATCTTCACGCTGATCTCGTTGACGCGGGGCAGGGGGTGCAGGACGCACATATCGCTCTTGGCAAGTCTCATCTTGTCGGCGGTGAGAATGTAGGTGTCCTTGAGGCGCTCGTAAGTTTCGAGATCCGCAAAGCGCTCGCGCTGTACGCGCGTCATATAGAGAATATCCAGTTCGGGGAGTTTGCTCTCCAGATCCGTGGTCTCCTCATAGTTCATGTGGCGCATGGCCTCGTGCTTGACGTAACCGGGAACGCGCAGTTCCTCGGGGGAGATCAGCACCAGACGAATGCCCGTGTAGCGGGAGAGGGCTGCGATCAGGGAGTGAACGGTGCGGCCATATTTCAGGTCGCCGCAAAAGCCCACGGTGAGGTCGCAAAGGCGCCCCTTCTCACGCTTGATGGTGAGAAGGTCGGCAAGCGTTTGCGTGGGGTGTGCGTGGCCGCCGTCACCTGCATTGATCACGGGAATGGTGGCGTTGCAGGAGGCAACCAGGGGTGCGCCCTCCTTGTGGTGGCGCATGGCAATGATGTCGGCGTAGCAACTGATGACCTTGGCGGTATCGGCCATGCTTTCGCCCTTGGAGGCAGAGGACGTGCCTGCGTCCGAGAAGCCGAGCACGTTGCCGCCGAGCTCGTACATGGCGGCCTCGAAACTAAGGCGCGTACGGGTGGACGGCTCAAAAAACAGCGTAGCAAGTTTCTTGCCACGGCAAGCGTCGGCATACTTGGCGGGGTGCTCGATGATGTCGCCCGCCGTTGCCAGCAGTTCGTCGATCTCCGAGACGGAGAGTTCCAGAATATCGATCAGACTCTTCATTTTTTTAATCCTTTGCGCCGTTTATGGCCAGATAGTTCTTGATGCGGGTGACGTTCTCCTCGTTGGCGGGATCCTCTTCCAGATACTCGATGATATCGTATACGTCAACCACGGAGTAAACGGGAAAGCCAAACTCTTCCTCGACCTCGGCCATGGCGGATTTTTCGCCCTTGCCCTTTTCCTTGCGGTCGACCATGACGAAGGTGGCGGCCACCTTGACACCCTCATGCGAGAAAAGGTTTGCCATAGTCTCACGCATCGCGGTGCCTGCAGTGATCACGTCCTCGACGATCACCACCTCCTCACCCGCTTTCGGTACGTAGCCGACGAAGATGCCGCCCTCACCGTGATCCTTGGCCTCCTTGCGGTTGAAGAAGAAGGGGACATCAAGACCGTTCTTGGAGAGTGCGATAGAGGAGGAAACGGCAATCGAGATGCCCTTGTAGGCGGGGCCGTAGAGCACGGTGCGTCTGTTGCCGACCTTTTCCAGATAGGCTTTGGCGTAGAACTCGCCGAGTTTTGCGATCTGGTCGCCTGTTTTGATATCGCCTGCATTGATGAAATAGGGGATCTTGCGGCCGCTTTTGGCGGTGAAGTCACCGAATTTGAGCACGCCTGCACCCTTCAAAAAGTCAATAAACTCTCTCTTATATGCTTCCATTTCTGTTCTCCTTTCAGCCGAGGAACTCGGCAACACAGCGGCGGTAAGCGGCAACGGGGTCGGCGGCGGCGGTGATGGGACGTCCCACCACGATATAATCCGAGCCGATCTTGCGTGCCTCGGCAGGGGTCATCACGCGCTTCTGGTCGCCCACGTCACCGTCAGCAAAGCGCACACCGGGGGTGACGGTCACGAAGCCCTCGCCGCAGGTGTCGTGTACCTTGCCCGCCTCCAGGGGGGAGCAGACCACGCCGTCAAGTCCCGCCTTCTTGGCGTTTGCGGCATAGTGCAACACGACCTTGTCAATGGGCTCGTGAATGAGCAGATCGTTCTCCATGCTCTCCTGATCGGTGGAGGTGAGCTGGGTCACGGCGATGAGGATCGGGCGCGTTCCGTCGGGGCGCGTGAGTCCCTCGATGGCGGCCTCCATCATACGGCAGGTGCCGCTTGCGTGCAGGTTGGTCATATCCACGTCAAGACGGGAAAGCACCGCCATAGACTTCTTTACGGTGTTGGGAATATCGTGCAGCTTGAGATCCAGGAAGATCTTGTGACCGCGGCGCTTGATCTCGCGGACGATCTCGGGACCCTCGGCATAGTAGAGTTCCATACCGATCTTTACAAAGGGCTTTCTGTCCTCGTTTTCAAACAGGTCGAGGAAACCGAGTACCTTTTCGCGGCTGTCAAAGTCGCACGCGATGATGACGTCTTTTGCCATTATTTACACACTCCTATTATAGATTCCAGAGAAGAGATGCCGTAGCGTTCCATTGCGCGCGGCAGATCGTTTACGATATCACGAGCGGCGAAGGGATTGACAAGGTTTGCCGCACCCACCTGTACGGCGGTGGCGCCTGCCATCATCATTTCCAGTACGTCCTCGGCACTGCTCACACCGCCCATACCCACCACGGGGATTTTGACGGCGTTTGCGACCTGATACACCATACGGACGGCCACGGGGAAGATCGCAGAGCCCGAAAATCCACCCATACGGTTGGCAATTACGGGCTTTTTGGTACGCAGGTCGATGCGCATACCAAGCAACGTGTTAATGAGACTAATGCCGTCCGCGCCCGCCTCCTCGCACGCCTTGGCGATCGACACGATGTCGGTCACGTTGGGGGAGAGTTTGATGATCACGGGCTTGGTGGTGACCGCCTTGACGGCGCGCGTCACCTCTGCGGCGGCCGCGGGGTCGGTACCGAAGCTCATACCGCCACCGTGTACGTTGGGGCAACTGACGTTGACCTCCAGCCAGCCCACCTGCTCCTCTTTGTCAAGGCGCTCGCAGGTGTAGGCGTAGTCCTCCACGCTAAAGCCGCTGACGTTGGCCATCACGGGCTTGTGGAAGCATATTGCAAGTCGGGGAAGTTCCTCGGAAATGACCTTGTCCACACCGGGATTCTGCAGTCCTACGGCGTTGATCATACCCGCGGTGCACTCTGCGATGCGGGGCGTGGGGTTACCGAAGCGCGGGTCGCGCGTGGTGCCCTTGAAGGAGAAGGTGCCAAGACAGTTGATGTCGTACAGTTCGGCAAACTCATAGCCGTAGCCAAAGGTGCCAGAGGCGGGGATCACGGGGTTGTCCAGCGTGATGCCGCACAAATTGACGCTCAATTTTCCCACAGGATCTCCTCCTTTCTCATCACGGGGCCTTCCTTACAAATGCGCTTGTTGCCCGTGAGCGTTTTGCACGAGCAACCCATGCACGCGCCAAAGCCACAGCCCATACGCTCCTCAAAACTCATCTGGCCCGAGGTGGTGGTGGCCTTCCATACGGCCTTCAGCATCGGCTCGGGACCGCAGGTGTAGAAGTAGGTGTACGCCGCGGGCAGTGCGTCGGTCACGAAGCCCTTGACGCCCGCCGAGCCGTCGGCGGTGGCTACGATGACCTTTGCTCCCAGTGCCGCAAATTCTTTCTCATAAAAGACCTCGTCAGCGCGGTTGAAGCCGAGGATCACGGTGACCTCGGCACCTCCCTCGATCAGGCGCTTGGCGAGCAGATAAAGGGGCGGTACGCCCACGCCGCCGCCGAGCAGTAAGGGGCGATCGCCTGCGACCGTGAGGTCGTAGCCGTTGCCAAGTCCCGTGAGGAGATCCAGTTCCTCACCCACGGCCATGGCAGACATTTGCTCGGTGCCCTTGCCGACCACCTTATAGATGATGGTGAGCACGTCGCCCTGTACGTCGCACACCGAGATGGGGCGGCGCAGATACTTGCCCGAAAGGGCGATATTGACGAACTGACCTGCCGCCGTCACGGCGGAGGTATCACCCTGCAGACGCATCCGATAAACGGATGCGGTCAGGGGGGTATTTTCGATGATCTTAAAAATGCCTTGCTTCATCAAAAACCTCAGGAATCAATGGTGGAAACGCGCAACGTGGTCTCCTCCAGCACGTCCAGAAGGACGCGGACGGTATCGAGTGCGGTGAAGATCGTTACGTTGTTCTCGGTGGCGGTCATACGGATCTCTGCGCCGTCGGAGGCCTGTCCGTGCGAGCCGATATCGCGCGTGTTGATGACGTATGCAATGTGTCCCTGGCGAATGGAATCCACGATCTCGGTGGAGCCGTCGCTGATCTTCTTCAGCACGCGGGTACGAATGCCGTTTTGCTTGAGGAACTTCGCCGTGCCTGCGGTTGCCTCGATGTTGAAGCCGAGGTCATAGAAGCGGCGAATAAGGGGCAGTGCCTCGTCCTTGTCCTTGTCGGCAATGGTCACAAGCACCGTGCCGTAGTTCTGCAGATGCGTGCCGCCCGCCTGGAGCGCCTTGTACAGTGCGCGGTTGAGTTTGTCGTCATAGCCGATGGCCTCGCCCGTGGACTTCATCTCGGGGGAGAGGTAAGCGTCAAGGCCGCGGAGTTTGTTGAAGGAGAACACGGGTGCCTTGACGTACCAGCGATCCTTTTCACGGGGATAGATATCGAAGATGCCCTGCTCCTTGAGGGACTTGCCCATGATCACATCGGTTGCGATGTCGGCCAAGCTGTAACCCGTTGCCTTGGAAAGGAAGGGAACGGTACGGGAGGAACGGGGATTGACCTCGATGATATAGACGTCATCGTGCTCGTCCACGATGAACTGGATGTTGAAAAGCCCGACGATACCGATGCCAAGACCCAGTTTCTTTGCATACTGCAGAATGATGCCCTTGACCTTGTCCGAGATGGAGAAGGTGGGATAGACGTTGATGGAGTCGCCCGAGTGCACGCCCGTGCGCTCTACAAGTTCCATGATGCCGGGCACGAATACGTCGCGTCCGTCACAGATGGCGTCGACCTCGACTTCCTTGCCCTGGATATACTTATCGACCAGAACGGGCTTGTCCTCATCGATCTCCACGGCGGTTTTGAGGTAGTGGCGGAGTTGCTCCTCGTTTGCCACGATCTGCATCGCGCGGCCGCCCAACACAAAGGAGGGGCGCACCAGAACGGGATAGCCGATCTCGGCGGCGGCGGGGATGCCGTCCTCGATCTTGGTCACGGCATGGCCCTTGGGCTGGGGAATGTTCAGGTCGTGCAGGATCTTTTCAAAGCTGTCGCGGTTCTCGGCGCGCTCGATCGCGTCGCAATCCGTGCCGATGATCTTCACGCCGCGTGCGCGCAACGGCTCCGCGAGGTTAATGGCCGTCTGGCCGCCGAGCGATGCGATCACACCCTCGGGCTGCTCGAACTCGATGATGTTCATCACGTCCTCGGGCGTGAGGGGCTCGAAGTAGAGCTTGTCCGCGGTGGTGTAGTCGGTGGAAACCGTTTCGGGGTTATTGTTGATGATGATGGCCTCGTAGCCCGCGCGCTTGATGGTCTGCACGGCGTGCACGGTGGAGTAGTCGAACTCGACACCCTGACCGATACGAATGGGGCCTGCGCCCAGCACGATGATCTTCTTCTTGTCCGTGAGGCGCGACTGATTCTCGCCCGTATAAGAGGAGTACAGGTAGGCGATATACTTACCCGTGTGCAGGGTATCGACCATACGGAACACGGGGGAGAGGGAAAGTTCGTGGCGCTTGTTGTATACGTCAAGTTCGGTGCAACCCCAGAGTTTTGCGATGAACTTGTCCGAGAAGCCCATGGTCTTGGCGGCAAGCAGTGCCTTGGCGTCGTTCTTCTTATCGCGCAGGATATTCTCCATTTCCACGATGCGGGCGAAACTCTCCAGGAACAACTCGGTGATCTTGGTGCGCTCGTGGAGTTCCTCGATGCTCATACCGCGGCGGATCAGTTCCGTGACGGCAAAGACGGTATCGTCCTTGTAGTCCTTGATATAGTCGGTGAGTTGCTCCATGCTCATGGCATCGAACTTGGGCAGGTGGAAGTGGAATGCGCCCGTTTCCAGGGAGCGCACAGATTTGAGCATACACTCGTCCAGCGTGGAGCCGATGCCCATGACCTCGCCCGTTGCCTTCATCTGCGTGCCGAGCGCGTTGGTGGCGTTGGCAAACTTATCGAACGGGAAGCGAGGGAACTTGGCCACGATATAGTCCAGTCGGGGCTCGATGGCGGCGGTACCGCCTGCCACGGGGATCTCCTCCAGGTTCATGCCGACGGCGATCTTCGCAGTCACGCGCGCAATGGGATAGCCCGATGCCTTGGACGCAAGCGCCGAGGAACGCGAAACGCGGGGGTTCACTTCGATCAGATAGTATTCGCTGGACGTGGGGTTGAGCGCAAACTGTACGTTACAGCCACCCGAGATCTTGAGCTCGCGAATGAGTTTGAGCGCGGAGTTGCGCAGCATATTGTAATCGTGATCGTTCAGCGAGAGAATGGGTGCAACCACCACGGAGTCGCCCGTGTGCACGCCGACGGGGTCAACGTTTTCCATACCGCAGATGGTGATGGCGGTATCGTTGGAATCACGCATGACCTCAAATTCGATCTCCTTGTAGCCCTTGACGCTCTTTTCGATCAGCACCTGGTGCACGGGGGAGAGTTTGAAGGCGTTCATACCGATCTCAACGAGTTCCTGCTCGTTATAGGCAAAGCCGCCGCCCGTGCCGCCGAGGGTAAAGGCGGGACGGAGCACAACGGGGTAGCCGATACGCGCGGCTGCTTCCTTTGCCTCCTCGATGGAGTAGGTGATCTCGGAGGGAATCACGGGCTCACCGATGGACTGGCAGAGTTCCTTGAAGAGTTCTCTGTCCTCGGCGCGCTCGATGCTCTCGGAACTGGTTCCGAGCAGTTCCACGCCGCACTCCTTCAGCACGCCCTTCTTCTCGAGTTGCATGGCGAGGTTCAGACCCGTCTGACCGCCAATGCCGGGAATGATGGCGTCGGGGCGCTCCATGCGCAGGATCTTGGCGATATATTCGAGCGTCAGCGGCTCCATATACACCTTGTCTGCGATCGTGGTATCGGTCATAATGGTGGCGGGGTTCGAGTTGCAAAGCACTACCTCGTAGCCCTCCTCCTTGAGTGCGAGGCACGCTTGCGTGCCTGCGTAGTCGAACTCGGCGGCCTGACCGATGACGATGGGGCCCGAGCCGATGATGAGAATTTTCTTGAGATCCGTTCTTTTTGCCATTTTGTTACCCTCCGTATCTATGAAAACTATAGTTTATTCTTCTGTCCAAACGACGTTGCCGTCGCGCACGGTGCACACGCATCTGCCCAAAAGCTCCATGCCCTCCAAGGGGGTAGCGCGTCCCATGCTTTCAAATTCCTCGGGATCGACCGTGAAACTACGATCCAACTCCCAGATGGAGAAATCGTTGCCTGCCTTGATGCCAAAGCGCTTTCTGGGTGCTTCGCACAGGGCGTCAACCAGGCGCTCCATCGGTAGGATTCCCGGTTTCACCAGTTTGGTGTAAAGCAGGGGGAGTGCCGTTTCGAGCCCCACGATGCCAAACGCGCTTTTCTCAAGCCCACGGGATTTTTCCTCGGCGGAGTGGGGCGCGTGGTCGGTGGCGATCATATCAATCGTGCCGTCAAGCAGACCCGCAAGCAGCGCCTCGCGGTCGTCCGCGCCGCGCAAGGGGGGATTCATTTTGAAGCGGCCGTGCTCCTGCAGGTCACCCTCGTCCATCACAAGGTAGTGGGGCGCGGTCTCACAGGTGACGTCAAGCCCCTCGGCTTTAGCTGCACGAATGAGAGCAACGCTCTCCTTGGTCGAGATGTGGCAAACGTGGTAGGCACAGCCCGTTTCGCGCACAAGTGCGATATCACGTGCGATCTGTGCCCATTCGCTCTCGGAGCAGATGCCACGGTGTCCGTGTGCGCGCGCGTACGCGCCATCGTGGATATAGCCGCCGCGCAAAAGCTCGTTGACCTCGCAATGCGCCACGATCATTTTGCCTGCGGCCCTGGCGCGCCGCATGGCCTCTCGCATCATATCGTCGCTTTGCACGCCGCGTCCGTCGTCCGAGTAGGCGATGCAAAGGGGCGCGAGCTCCTCCATGTCGGAGAGCTCCTTGCCCTGCTCCCCCACCGTGATCGAGGCGTAGGGATGAACGCCGATCACGGCATCACGCGCGATGATCTCCAGTTGCTCCTTGATATGCGCCACGCTGTCGGGGACGGGGGAGAGATTCGGCATGGTACACACGTCGGTGTAACCGCCGCGCGCGGCCGCGCGCGAGCCCGTCGCAATCGTCTCCTTATAAGAAAAGCCCGGCTCACGGAAGTGCACATGCACGTCACAAAAGCCGGGAAAAACAGTATAACGGGGGGAATCGAAGCGGGAGATATCCTCATGAGAAAACATAGAGGAAACAGGGAAAGAGGGAGCAAGGGACATTACGCTTGTGTCCATCTGCTGCATTTCCTTCAACTTTGTCATGGTGCCCTCCTGTTGGGATAATCTCTTATAAATCATATTTATAATATTATACTATACGCGCGCGCCCGTGTCAAGAGGGCGCGCGGTGAAAAATGAAAAACTGCGTGACGAAAAAACATGAAAAGAGAGCGCCTTTTATGGGGAGTTTGACAGAGAGAATGGGCGAGCGAGGCCGAAAGGGGTGCGAGGGGGTTCGTTTTTGCTTCCTTGACAAATGACGCTGTTGGCGGTATACTCTATTTATAGATAATTGTGGCCAAGAGCGCATAACATGATTCGCGAATGAGGTGATGGTATGATTTCCTATGCACCCTTTTACAAGACGATGAAGGCAAAGGGTATGACGACGTATAAGCTGATCCATCAATACGGGGTCAGCACCAGTCTGCTCGATCGCTTGAAACACAATAAACCGATCAGCACGGTTACGCTGAATGATCTGTGCACATTCTTGGATTGCAGAGTAGAGGACATTTTGGTGTATGTGAAGGAAGAAAAATAAGCCGTTCCGAGTTGCTCGGAACGGCTTATTTTTATGCAACGGGGCGATTTCTCGCCCCGTTTTTTGGGTTATTCGGCGAAGATGATCTCGGCGTAGATCAAGGCATCGTTCCTCTCGCCAATGTCGATAGCGTCCCATTCCTGCTTGCTGCCCATAAAATGCACGGTCAGGTCGTCGCAGCCCTCAAAGGCGTAAGCTCCAATGCTTGTAACGCTATTGGAGATCGTTATGCTTGAAAGGGAGGTGCACGAGCTAAAAGCACCGTTACCGATTCCCGTGACTCCGTCGGGGATCGTGATGGAGGTGATGCCCGTGTCGACAAAGGCATCGCTGCCGATGCTCTCCACGTTTTCACCAAGTACCACGGTCTGAAGCTGGTGGGCGTTATAAAACGCGCGATCGCCAATGATCCTGCAATGGATAGTCACGCTTACAAGACCGCTCCAGCTGAAGGCATCGTCGCAGATGCTGATGATGCTTTCGGGAATCACGAGAACGTCAAGGCTGCTTCCCTCGAAGGCATTACCGCCAATAATCCTGGTTTGCTCCAAAAATTCAAAGCCGCTCGTGCTGACGGTTGCTTCGATCAGCGCGAGATACGGGTTTTCTTCGTTGCCAAGATATTTTCCGCTTTCATGGACGGTAAGGGGAAGCGCCGTGCAATTTGCAAACGCGCCGGAGCCCAGGTTCTCGAGGCCGTTCGGGAGGGGGGCGGATCTGAGGTTGGTGCACCCCCAAAATGCGTTGCTTCCGATGTCTTTCAGCGTACTCGGGAGGGATACGGCTTCCATAGCTTTGCAATTTTGGAAGGTTTCAGAGCCGATCGTAACAACGCCTTCGGGGATGGCTATCTCGCTAAGACTCGTGCAATTTTGGAAGGCCCCGTTTTCAATGGTTTTGAGCGTGCTCGGCAGAGAAACGTTGGCAAGGCGCGTGCATCCTGCAAACGAAGAACGGTTGATGACGGTCACGCCGTCGCCAATGCTGACAGAGGTCAGATTGGGGCAATTGGTTCCGTAGGAATCGTAGCTGAGGATCGTGCCAGCACAGCTTGTGATGGTGAGAGTCTCGAGCGAGGTGCAGGAGGCATCAAGGAAGAAGGTGTCCGTGCCGCCGCGAAGCGTGAGACGTATGATCGTGGCTTCGGCGAGTGTGGTGCCGTCATACAAGCTTGTGTAGGAATCGCAATTCGGTATGGTGAGATCCGTCAGAAGCTTAACGTCATAAAGCAGACCCTTCAGACTCGTAACGTTGGGTGAAATAACAAGGGAGGTAATGGGGCATCCTGCCAAAAATCCATGGCCGATCTGCGTAACGGAATCGGGCGTTGCAAGCTGCTCGAACGCGCAGTTCTGGAAGGCATAGCGACCGATGCTCTTCAGCGCAGAGGGGAGCGCGACGTCGGAAAGGCTCGTACAACCCGAGAACGCATATGCGCCGATGGTCGTAACGCTCTCGGGGATCTTGATGCTTGTAAGCTTCGTGCAATTCTGAAGTGCATTGGCGCCGATGCTCGTGCCGCTTGTGACGGTGATCGACACAATGGTGCGCGGCAATCCACTCAATGCGATCGCGGGCAACGTTGCCGTGATCAGATCTGCACAATCCTTGAAAAGATTTGTGCCAACCGAGGTAACGCTGTCGGGAATCACGATGCTCGTAAGACCCGTACAGCCCGAGAACACCAGGTTGCCAATGCTCGTCAGCGTTAAGGGCAGTGAAACGTCTGCAAGAGAGGTGCAGCCGAAGAACGTGCCGATGCCAATTTGCTGCAGGGCGTTGCCAAGCGTCACGTTTGTGAGAGCCGCACAGTCCCGGAAAACATATTGATCGAGCTTTGTTACCGAGTTGGGTAGCGTGATGCTCTCAAGCTGTGTGCAGCCCTTGAAGGCGGATCCGCCGATCTCGGTCAGCGTACCGGGGAGCGATACCTTCGTAAGGTGGGTGTAGCCGGCAAATGCACTTGCCGCCAGCTGCGTGCCGCCCAGCACCGTCACGCTTTGGAGATTGGAGGGCTTGGTGCCAAGCATTGTGGCGAGCTTGTCCTGTACGCGAGGGATCGTCAGAGTCGTAAGCGAGGTGCATACGGAAAAGGGCGACGTGCCGAGCGTGGTCACGCTTGCGGGGATCGCAAGAGACGTGAGCGACCTGATGCCCGCGAACGCGTAATCGCCGATCGCGGTGAGCCCGTCCGGGAGCGAGAGGGTCGTGACCGAGCCGATGCCAATGAATGCGTATGCTTCGATCGTAAGAAGTCCATCGGGGAGTATGAGCTCGGTGCACATGTTTTTCGAGGCGCCGTCCCGATAGCCCGTCTGGAATGCATGTGCGCCGATCTCGGTGCATCTGCTGCCCGAGGCAAAGGTGATCGCACAAATCTTAGCGCCATGGAACAAGTGACTGCCGGGTACACGGGTGACGCCCTCACCGATCCTGATGGCAACGCCGTCACCGTTCGCGCCTGCGCCGAGCATGCTATACAAATAGTTGCCGGTATGATCGGGCATGTCGGTGGCGTCAAAATGAATCGCGGTGAGATCGCGGCAACCCGCAAACGCGCCGTAGGGAACGTGCACAGCACCCTCGGGGATGATGAGTTTGGTGATGGGGCTGCACGCAAAGGAAAGGGAGCCGCCTGTTGCGATATTGGCGGGCAGCGTCATCTCGGCCCCGAGAACGTTCACGGTGGGTGCGGAAAGAAGATAGAGCGTTTGGCTCAATACGATGGGGTTGGCGGCATAATATTCCGCAGGGTAGAGGAACTCTTCATTTTGCTGGACGTTGCTGTCTTTTTCAAACGTGATGCCGCACCAATCGGCGAGTGTCCCCTCATAATAGGTGGATCTCAATCCGCTACAGCCTGTAAAGGCACCTGCGCCGACGGTTTGGAGCGTAGAAGGAAGCGTGACGCTTGTGAGCAGGGTATTGTCTTTGAACGCCTGTGCGCCTATGCCCGTCACCCTTGCACCGTTGATGTAGGCGGGGATTACGAGCTCGGTAACCGCAAGATTTTTAAGACCCGTGATGGTGATCTCAGTAGAGCCGGAATAGAAGAAATCCTCTGCGGTAAGCTCTTGCGAGTATCTGGCGTACAGGGCAATGTTTTTTGCGGGAACCGTCGTGTACTGCGTACCGTTTGCGTCAAACCAGCCAAGGAAGACGAAGCCCTCTCGCACGCCGCTTGGCAGCGTTTCGCCGTAGCGAAGGGTGTCCGCGTGCATGGAGCCACCCGACATAAAGGAAATAGAATAGCTGTTGCGGGTGTAGTGATATTCCACTACGGGGTTGGGGTCATCTACGGAGGCAGTCCTCACGATGGCGTTGGGAGAGGTGAATCCCTCAAACATAATCACCTCGGGCGCAAAGGCGGCTCCGGGTTCGAGAGAGACGCTTTGCTCATCCGTCAGTGCGTAGGAACCGATTTCCGGCGATTCCAGCAGATAACGCACGGTATAGATAAGCGGATCGGTTGTGAATTCCAGTGTGATCTGCTCAATCTTTCCGTTCACGCGGTAGCTTGCTACCAGTGTGTAGGCTGTATTCGGTAATAGGTTGCTTATGGCCGTGGCCGCACCGATATCACGGATCTGGATGCCGTTTTGCCAAAGAGATGCCGAGATCGTGCTGTCGGCGGCCTGCTCGTCCCAGAGATAGGAAAAGGAAAGCGAGCTTATTCCCACCGTTATGCCGTCAAACAGTACGGGACAAGCGGTGCGAAACGTCTTTTGCACGAGAATATGATCCGCCACGCCGTTGCCGTCGAAGGCGTCGTAGTGCGCGATGACGGCATATTGGTATACGCGGTTGGGCGAAAGCCCATCAAAGCTCACCGAAGCGTTTTCCGTTGCAAGGAGATCTTTTTTGAACAGGATCTCGTTTCCGTCATAGAGAACGGCGGTGAGTGTGCCGTTGCTCAGTGTAATCAGGTCAAACTCGTCCTCGTTCACGAGATCGAAGGAAACGGAATCAAAGGAGATTTTTTCGCTTGTAACGGTCGTTGTGGGCTGGGTGTTTGCGGCAATGCCGATCCGAACGGTTGCGTCACCCTCCATGCGGACGTCTTTGATCTCGGTGCCGTCTACGTACTTGATGGCATCAATAGTGTACTCTACCACACCCTCGGTGTCACCGACGTTGACCTCAACGATGATGTTCTCCATGTCTGATCCGTCGCGGAACATATGGCTGGCGTATTTCTCGCCGTTCAGGGTGAAGGAGAGGATCTCAAAGTCATCGGGGTTGTTGAAATGCACGGTGATCAGAACGGTTTCCCCGGGCTTGGCGGTGTAAAACGATTGTGCGCCGCCCGTTACCAGAAGGTGATCCTCAAGCGGATTTTCTTGCATCTCCTCGAAGGTCTCCTCGCGGCCTGCGTAGTCGCCCTTGTACTGTCCGTAATGATTGCCGTTATTTGTGCCGGGAGCCGCGTATTGTAAGGGATCGCTCACATACGAAAGAGTAGGCGTGTCATTCTTTCCCGACACGGTCATGCCTGTGTAGATGGGCACCTGCTTGGAAAGAAGCGGAATGAGGACGAGCAGGGAGGATAAGACAAGTAACAGGGCCGCAGCCATGGAGCCGACCGAGATCCACAGCCGCTTGGTGAAACGGCGCCGTTTTACACCCGAGAGAAGAAGGATACGCTGATGCGTTTGCTTTTCGACGATCTCATCGTCCATGTGAGAGAGGGCGCCGAGCCATCTGTTTTGCTTTTTATCCACGGTCAAAGCCCTCCTTCTCCAGATGTTTTTTGAGCCCCTCGCGGATCGCGGAAAGCTCGCGGAACACGGTTGCCTCGCCCACCTGCAGCATACGCGCGATGGAGGAGACCTTGTCCGCATAGTAGTAGCGGCAAACGAACACGAATTGCTCGCGGTCGTTGAGTGTGCGCAGATAGTCGTTGAGCACGCGCGAAAGCTCCTTGATGGCGACCTCCTCCTCCAGAGGCGGGTCGCTTGAGATGCAGTCGTTCAGCTCGTCAAGCGATACCATCATTTCAGATGGTACGCGCTTGTGCGCGGTGTTCGCGCGCAGCTTATCCACGGCGATATTGCGCATAATGCGCGAGAGAAATACCTGAAACACGCTGGGGCGGTGCGGGGGGATCCTGTTCCAGGTGCCAAGATAGGTATCGTTCAGACACTCCTCGCAATCCAAGCGGTCGTGAACGATGTTGTAGGCGACGACGTAGAGATATTTTCCGTACTTGCGGTCGGTCTCCTCGATCGCCTTTTCGTTGCGCTGCCAATAAAGCTCCACGATATCCCCATCGGCCATAAAGGCGGGGGCTTGGGACCTGATCGGCATCTGATGTTCCTGTTTCATAGACTTCTCCTTCCTTGTGAGCATTGGTGCTCTACTATAAAGGTCGAAAAAAAGAGGAAAATCTATCAAAAAAATTTGTTTTTTTGAAAAAATAATTAAAAAAGGAAAACGGGAGGGCGCGCCCTCCCGTTTTTGCAAGGAAAGATCAGAACAGTCCCGAGATCTTACCCTCGTCGTCCACGTCGATACGGAGCGCCGCGGGGGATTTGGGAAGCCCCGGCATCGTCATGATGTCACCCGTGAGTGCGACCACGAAGCCCGCGCCCGCGCTGACCTTGAGGTTGCGGACGGTGACGGTGAAGTTCTCGGGTGCGCCGAGCAGTGCGGCATCGTCCGAAAAGCTGTACTGCGTTTTGGCCATACAAACGGGGAGTTTGTCGAAGCCGTGTGCCACGAGCGTGGCGAGTTGCTTTTTCGCCTGGGGGGTAAAAGTCACCCCGTTGCCACGGTAAATGCGCTTCACGATGGTAGCGACCTTTTCCTCGATGGTGGCATCGGTGTCGTAAGCGAAGGTGAACCCGTTGTCCTGTTCACAAAGGCGTACCACCTCTTCGGCGAGCGCCACGCCGCCCTTGCCGCCCTCTGCCCAGACGGTAGAGAGCACCACGTTGACGCCCATTTCGCGGCATTTTTCCATGACCAGTGCGATCTCGGCATCGGTATCGGTGGGGAAGCGGTTGACCGCTACCACGGCGGGCAGACGGTAGACGTCCTTGATGTTGGAGAGGTGGCGGAGCAGATTCGGCAGACCCGCCTCGAGTGCCGTGAGATTTTCCTCGCCAAGTGCGGTCTTGGGCAGGCCGCCGTGCATCTTCAGTGCGCGGACGGTGGCAACCAGTACCACGGCGGCGGGGCGAAGCCCTGCGGCACGGCACTTGATGTCAAGGAATTTCTCGGCGCCCAGATCCGCGCCAAAGCCCGCCTCGGTCACGGCGTAGTCGGCGAGTTTCATCGCCATACGGGTGGCGATCACCGAGTTACAACCGTGTGCGATGTTGGCGAAGGGACCGCCGTGCACAAAGGCAGGTGTGCCCTCCAGGGTCTGCACGAGGTTGGGTTTCAGTGCGTCCTTCAGCAGTGCGGCGACGGCGCCCGTTGCGCCGATATCTCCCACCGTTACGGGGGATTCGTCAAAGGTATAGGCCACCACGATACGAGAAAGGCGCTCCTTGAGATCTCTCATCGAGGAGGCAAGGCAGAACACGGCCATGATCTCGGAGGCAACGGTGATGTCAAAGCCGTCCTCACGCGGCACGCCGTTGATGCGGCCACCAAGACCGTCGGTTACAAAGCGGAGTTGGCGGTCATTCATATCCACACAACGCTTCCAGGTGATGCGGCGCGTGTCGATCTGAAGCGCGTTGCCCTGATGAATGTGGTTATCCAGCATAGCGGCAACGAGGTTGTTGGCGGCACCGATGGCGTGGAAGTCGCCCGTGAAGTGGAGGTTGATGTCCTCCATGGGTACCACCTGCGCATAACCGCCGCCTGCGGCGCCGCCTTTGATACCGAATACGGGCCCCAAGGAGGGCTCGCGCAGCGCCACGGCCACGCTCTTGCCGGTACGGGAAAGGCCGTCGGCAAGACCGATGGTGGTGGTGGTTTTTCCCTCGCCTGCGGGCGTGGGCGTAATGGCGGTGACAAGGATCAATTTACCGTCTTTGCGGGTGGAGGTGTTCAGCAGATTGTAGTCCACCTTGGCCTTATAGCGGCCGTATTGCTCGAGTGCGTCCTCGGGCACGCCCGCCTTTGCGGCAATTGCGGTAATGGGTTGCATTTTCGCGCTTTGCGCGATCTCAATATCGGTTAAAAATGCCATAGCCCTGACTCCTTATTTGAAGTACTTGACAGCGGAACGGAACAGTCCCATATCGTATTCACCCATCACGTTGCGGTAGAGATTCTTGCCGTAACGCTCGGAGTGACCCATCTTGCCGAGCACGCGGCCGTCGGGAGAGAGGATACCCTCCACGGCGCAGATGGAGCCGTTGGGATTGAAGGCGGTGTCAAGAGAGGGGTTGCCCTCAAGATCGACGTACTGCGTGGCGATCTGGCCGTTTGCGGCAAGTTCGCGCACCAGTTCCTCGGACGCAAGGAAGCGTCCTTCGCCGTGTGAGATCGGCACGGTGTAGATATCACCCACACGGGTTTCGGCGAGCCAGGGGGACTTGTTGGTACAAACGCGGGTGCGCACCAGTTTGGACTGGTGGCGACCGATGATGTTATAGGTCAGCGTGGGGCAATCGGCGTCGGTATCCATGATCTTGCCAAAGGGCACAAGACCCAGTTTAATGAGGGCCTGGAAGCCGTTGCAGATACCCAGCATCAGACCGTCGCGGTCATCCAGCAGTTTCGTGACCTGCTCCTTGATGGCAGGGTTACGGAAGAAGGCGGTGATGAACTTGGCGGAGCCGTCGGGCTCGTCACCACCCGAGAAGCCACCGGGGATAAAGACCATCTGGCTTTCGGCGAGTTTGTTTGCTACCACCTCGACGCTTCTTGCCACGTCATCGGCGGTGAGGTTGCGAATGACCACGATATCCGCTTCGGCACCTGCGTTTTCCATAGCGCGTGCGGAATCGTACTCACAGTTCGTTCCCGGGAATACGGGGATCAGCACGCGGGGGCTTGCGCACTTGATCGCGGGTGCGGCGTTCGTGCCCTTATCGTAAGCAAATACGGGGGCTTCCTTCTCCTTGGTGGGTGCGACGGTGGGGTAAACGCCTTCGAGCGTTGCTTCATTGAGTGCAAGCAACTCGGCAACGCTTGCGCGGTCGCCGTCCAGTACGATTTCGGGATCGGCGGTGGTTTCACCGATCTGCATGGCAAAGGGTGCGTCGATCTCCTCGCACAGTTCGGCCACGATAAAACCGTAGAAGGGGAGATGCCACTGATCTCCTACCTTGCCGCAGGACTTGAAGCCGATCCCGTTGCCGAAGGACATCTTCATCACGGCCTCGGAAAGACCGTTTTCCACAGCCCAAGCGGCGCGGATCTTACCTGCTTTGTGCAGGGCGTAGAAGGACTCCCAAGCGGCCTTCTGGCTCTCGGCGCTCTCGTCCGTGGGAGCAAACAGGTAGACGGGGTGGCCCGCTTCCTTGAATTCGGGGGAAAGCACCTCGTCTGCCTTGACGGGGGCGATGGCAAAGGAGATCAGCGTGGGGGGCACGTCCATATCCAGGAAGGTACCCGACATGGAGTCCTTACCGCCGATGGCGGCGGCGCCGAGTTCCAACTGTGCGTCCATTGCGCCGAGCAGAGCCGCAAAGGGCTTGCCCCAACGGGTGGAGTCACTACGGAGTTTCTCAAAGAACTCCTGCAACGTCAGATATGCGGCCTTATAGTCCGCACCTGCGGCCACAAGTTTGGCCATAGAGGTATAAACGGCGGCGTGTGCACCCGTGTAGGGGTCAACGCTCATGTGATCGGGGTCCAGACCCCAGGCCATGACACTTGCCTGGTCGGTGCTCTGTCCGGGAAGGACGGGCAGGAGCGCCGCCATGGCCTGTGCGGGCGTTCTCTGCGTTTTACCGCCGAAGGGCATCAGCACGGAGCCCGCGCCGATCGAGCCGTCAAAGCGCTCTACAAGTCCGCGGCGGCTTGCTGTCTTGAGGTCGGTCGCCATCTCGCGGAGCGAGCCGTACATGGCGCGGCTGAACACAGACAGATCCTTTTCCTCCACTGCTACGGCGGTGTGCTTATCCGCGCCGTTGGTGTTGAGGAAATCGCGGGAGAGGTCGGCGATCGTTTGTCCCTTCCAGGACATGACCATGCGCGCCTCCTTGGTGACGACTGCCACGCGGTAGGCCTCCAGGTTCTCGGCCTCGGCAAAGGCGATGAAGGCATCGGCGTCCACGGCGGGGACCACCACTGCCATACGCTCCTGCGATTCGGAGATGGCAAGTTCGGTGCCGTCCAGGCCATCGTACTTCTTGCGTACGGCGTCCAGGTCAATGCGAAGGCCGTCGGCAAGTTCGCCGATGGCGACGGAGACACCGCCTGCACCAAAGTCGTTGCAACGCTTGACAAGGCGTGTGACCTCGGCGTTGCGGAACAGGCGCTGGATCTTGCGCTCCTCGGGGGCGTTGCCCTTTTGCACTTCGGATGCCATGGTGGCAAGCGATTTCATATTGTGGCTCTTGGAGGAGCCCGTTGCACCGCCGATGCCGTCACGGCCCGTGCGACCGCCAAGCAGAATGACGACGTCGCCGGGGACGGGGCGCTCGCGGCGCACGTTATAAGCGGGGGCGGCGGCCACAACGGCACCGCACTCCAGTCTCTTGGCTACGTAGCCGTCATGATAGATCTCGGCCACATGTCCCGTAGCAAGACCGATCTGGTTGCCGTAGGAGGAATAGCCCGCGGCCGCGGTCTGGCAGAGTTTTCTCTGGGGGAGTTTGCCCGGGAGGGTGTCTGCAAGTTTTTTGCGGGGGTCACCTGCGCCTGTGACGCGCATCGCCTGATGTACGTAAGCGCGTCCCGAGAGGGGATCGCGGATACAGCCGCCAATACAGGTGGCGGCACCGCCGAAGGGCTCGATCTCGGTGGGGTGGTTGTGCGTTTCGTTCTTGAACATCAAGAGCCAATCCTGGTCCTCGCCGTTCACCTTTGCGGTGACGTGGATCGAGCAGGCGTTGATCTCCTCACTCTCGTCAAGTTCGGGGAGCAGGCCTCTTTTTTTGAGGACCTTGGCACCGATGGTGGCGATGTCCATGAGCGTTTGCGGACGCTTGGCGGCCTTTTCCTCACCGTAGACCTCCACACGGGCGGCGAGGTAGCGCTCGTAGGCGGCCTGTACTGCCTTATCGTGGATCTTGACGCTGTCGATGTGGGTGGAGAAGGTGGTGTGGCGGCAGTGGTCGGACCAATAGGTATCGACCACGCGGATTTCGGTGATGGTGGGGTCGCGCTTTTCCTCGTCACGGAAATAGCCCTGCAGGAACTTGAGATCGTCCACGTCCATGGCAAGGCCGAGGTTGTCCAGCAAGTCAGCAAGCCCCTTGTCGTTCAGTGCGGTAAAGCCCTCGACGGTTGCGACCGTGGCGGGAATGGCGTACTGAATGGCAAGCGTTTCGGGCTTGTCCAGCGAGGCCTCGCGGCTCTCTACGGTGTTGATGACGAATTTTTTGATCTCGGCCACGTCGGCGTCGGTGAGAGCGCCGCTGAGCACATAGACTTTGGCGGAGCGCACGGTGGGGCGCTCGCCCTGACTCTGCAACTGAATGCACTGTGCGGCGGAGTCGGCGCGCTGATCAAACTGACCTGGCAACGGCTCTACGGCGAACACGGTGCCGCCCTTGGCGTCAAGCGTATCGCTGACAACGTCAAGCTGGGGCTCGGAGAAAATGGTGCGGACGGCCGCGCCGAAGAGTGCCTCGTCAATGTTCTCCACGTCATAGCGGTTGATGACACGCACCGATTCCAGTGCCTTGATGCCGACCAGATTTTTCAGTTCGCCAAGAAGACCTGCGGCCTCGTGTGCGAGCTCGGGCTTTTTCTCTACGTATACTCTATAAACCATACTGTCTCCCTTATTTGGCGGCAAGGGCGCGTGCCCCGATGTCGCGTCTGCAATATTTGTTTTCAAACTGTACCCGCTCGGCTACTTCGTAGGCGTGCTGGATGGCCGCCTCAAGATGTTCGGCGGTTGCCACGGCGCCGATCACACGGCCGCCTGCGGTGAGGAGTTTGTCGCCTTCCAGTTTTGCGCCTGCGACGAACAGATGCTCGTTCTCGGCTGTCTCGGGCAGGGTCATCTCAAAGCCGCTGTCGTATTTTTTGGGGTAGCCGTTGGAGGCAAGCACGACACAGCACGCGGCGCCCGTGGAAAATTTGACCTCGACCTCGGACAAGCGTTCATCGTGAACGGCTTGCATGATCGTGAGAAGGTCGCTTTGAAGAAGCGGGAGCACGACCTGCGTTTCGGGGTCGCCGAAGCGGCAGTTGTATTCGATCACGCGGGGACCCTTGGGGGTGATCATCAGACCGAAGAACAGGCAACCCTTGAAGGTGCGGCCCTCGGCGTTCATCGCGTTCATGGTGGGGACGAAGATCTTTTCCATGCACTCTGCCGCCACCTCGGCGGTAAAGTAGGGGTTGGGCGCGACGGTGCCCATGCCGCCCGTGTTGAGGCCCTCGTCGTTGTCCTTTGCGCGCTTGTGATCCATAGCGGAAACCATCGGCACCACGGTCTTGCCGTCCATAAAGGCCAGCACGGACACCTCGGGACCCGTCATAAATTCCTCAACGAGAATGCGACTGCCGCTCTCGCCGAAGACCTTGTCGCACATCATTTCCTTGACGGCCCCGCTTGCCTCCTCAAAGTTTTGCGCGATCACCACGCCCTTGCCCAGGGCCAGACCGTCCGCCTTGATGACGGTGGGATAGTCCTGCCCTGCAAGATAGGCGATGGCCTTGTCGGGATCGTCGAAGGTCTCGCTTGCCGCGGTGGGAATGCCGTATTTGTGCATCAGTTCCTTGGAAAAGACCTTACTGCCCTCGATGATGGCGGCATTCGCGTGAGGACCGAAAGAGGGAATGCCCTCGGCCTCCAGACGGTCCACACAACCGAGCACCAACGGATCGTCGGGTGCGACTACGGCGAAATCCACGGGGTGCGACTTGGCAAACGCCACGATGCCCTCGATATCGGTCGCTTTGATGGGATAGCACTCGGCATCGGCGGCGATGCCGCCGTTACCGGGCAGGGCATAGATTTTTTCTGCCTTGGGGCTTTCTTTTAATTTTTTGATGATGGCGTGCTCACGGCCGCCACCGCCAACGACTAAAATATTCATTCCTGCCGTATCTCCTTATCAGTGGTGGAACAGGCGCATACCCGTGAAGGCGATCACCATGCCGTACTTGTTGGCACAGTCGATCACGGCGTCGTCACGGATCGAGCCGCCGGGCTCTGCGACGTACTTGACACCGCTGGCGGCGGCGCGTTGAACGTTGTCGTCAAAGGGGAAGAAGGCGTCGGAACCGAGAGAAACGCCCCCCATGGTGTCCAGGTAAGCGCGGATCTCCGCGTCCGTGAGGGGCGCGGGCTGCTCGGTGAAGTACTTTTGCCAGTTGCCGTCGGCGCAAACGTCCTCCTCGTTGCGGTTGATGTAACCGTCGATCACGTTGTCACGCGTGGGGCGTGCGAGGTCGGCGCGGAAGGGGAGGTTCAGCACCTTATCGTGCTGACGGAGGAACCACGTGTCGGCCTTGGTGCCTGCAAGGCGCGTGCAATGGATACGCGACTGCTGACCCGCGCCCACGCCGATGGCCTGTCCGTCCACGGCGTAGCAGACCGAGTTGGACTGGGTGTATTTGAGCGTGATGAGCGACACGATCAGGTCGCGGATCGCGCTCTCGGGCAGGTCCTTATTCTCCGTGACGATATTGGCAAGGAGTTCACGGTTGATCTCAAAGTTGTTGCGTCCCTGCTCGAAGGTGATGCCGAAGACCTGCTTGGTCTCCACGGGGGCGGGGATATAGTTCTCGTCGATCTCGACGATGTTGTAAGCGCCCTTGCGCTTGCTTTTCAGGATCTCAAGTGCCTCGGGCTCGTAGCCGGGGGCGATGATACCGTCGGACACCTCACGCTGAATGAGTCTGGCGGTGGGCACGTCACATACGTCGGAGAGCGCCACCCAGTCACCAAAGGAGCACATACGGTCGGTGCCGCGCGCACGCGCGTAAGCGCACGCCAGAGGAGTGCTGACCTCTTCGGGCGTGACGAAGCACGCCTTCATCAGTTTTTCGCTCATCGGAATACCGACGGCGGCAGAGGTGGGACTGACGTGCTTGAAGGAGGTCACGGCGGGGAGACCCAGCGCGGCCTTTAGTTCCTTTACAAGCTGCCAGGAGTTGAATGCGTCCAGGAAGTTGATGTAGCCGGGACGGCCGCACAGGATCTTGATGGGCAGCTCCGAGCCGTCTGCCATATAAATTTTAGCCGGCTTCTGATTGGGGTTACAGCCGTATTTCAATTCAAATTCTTTCATGTCCTACCTCTTACGCGTTTTTGTTGATGATACGCTGCTCAAATTCGCCCGTTTCCAGATCGGTGTAGCGAACGAACAGAGAGATCTTATTGTTCTCGTCAAGATTTTCCCAGATCATATCTTTGAGGGTGTCGATGTCCGAGGGGATACTGACGCGCTCGGGCTCGCCCTGGAAGGTGGGGATCGGGTTGCCGTCGGTCACGTAGGTGTGCAGGAAATGACCGACACCCGCAAGAGCCGGGTACTCGAAGAAGAAGCGTGCGCACGCACTGCCTTCCGCATCGGCGGATTTGAGGATCGACAGTTTATAACTGCCGTCACCTGCCACAAGACCCGAGATGCGGGGCGTCCAGTTGGGACCGTCGTCCTCAAACTCGCGGGTACGCAATGCGGTCTCCCAACTCTCGCCTTTGGCGAGATACTCCCAAACCGTATCGGTCTGGTCGCCGTTGGTCACGATCAGTCCACGTCCGATCTCACGGACGGGGTGATAGATGATCAGGTGAGGATCCTTCATCAGCGAAGGATCGAACGCCTCGGTGCGAATGCCGTCGGGCTCTTCGCAGAACACGCGGTTGCGCGAGTTGACGCTACGGCCCATAATGAAATAGGCGGCGACGGCCTTTTTGCTGTCGGGCGTGACACCAAGCACAATGCCGCGACCCACGTAGGGGTTGCCGAAAATTCTCTCGCCGATGGTCGGCGTTGCGTAAATATCCATATTAACCTCTTTCTTTGCAAAGGTCGGCGGCGACCTGTTCTACCGCGGCGGGGAGCAACAGCCATTCGGCTTCCTCCATCACGCGGCGCTGGAGGATCTCGGGGGTGTCACCTTCCTTGATGGCAACTGCCTTTTGCAGAATGATCTCGCCCCCGTCGGGAATTTCGTTGACAAAGTGTACCGTGGCACCCGTGACCTTCACACCGTAAGCGAGGGCCGCCTCGTGCACGCGCAGGCCGTAAAAGCCCTTGCCGCAAAACGAGGGGATCAGAGAGGGGTGCACGTTGATGATGCGTCTTTGATAAGCGGTGGTGAATTTCTCGGACAGAATAGCCAGGAACCCCGCGAGCACCACAAGGTCGATCTTGTGCTCGGCCAGCGTGTTCATCAGTGCCTCTTCGAAGGCCTCGGCGGAGCCGAGTTCCTTTTTGAGGAGCGTCACGCTCTGAATGCCCGCCTTTGCGGCGCGCTCCAGTGCGAAAGCGCCTGCCTTGTTCGACACCACGAGTGCGAGTTCTGCGTGCGGCATGTTGCCCGCGGCAGATGCGTCAATGATCGCCTGCAGATTGGTGCCGCCGCCTGATACGAGTACCGCGACGCGGATCTTGTCGGCGCGCATCAGCAAAGCACCACGCCGTCGTCGCCTGCGACGATCTCACCGATCACGTATGCGTCCTCGCCGTGTGCCTTCAGCACGTCCAGTGCGGTCTGCATTTCGTCGGCGGGCACAACGATGCTCATACCAACGCCCATGTTATAGGTGTTGAACATATCGCGCTCGGGAATGTTGCCGAATTTTGCGATCAGGTCAAAGATGGGCAGCACCTTGACGGCGGCCTTGTTGATCTTTGCCGTGAGACCCTTGGGGATCGAGCGCGGGATATTCTCATAGAAGCCGCCGCCCGTGATGTGCGAGATGCCCTTGACGTTCACCTTTTGGAGCAAGGCCAGGACGGGCTTGACGTAGATACGGGTGGGGGTGAGCAGTGCCTCGGCAATGGTCTTGCCGCCGAGTTCCTCACGTGCTACGTAGAGTTGGGGATCGTTGTTGTCGATGTTGAACACCTTACGGCAAAGCGAGAAGCCGTTGGAGTGAATGCCCGTGGAAGGGAGCGCGATCACCACGTCACCTGCGGCCATTTTATTGTTGTCGATGATCTTTTTCTTGTCCACGATGCCCACGGCAAAGCCCGCGAGGTCGTATTCCTCCACAGGCATCATACCGGGGTGCTCGGCGGTCTCGCCGCCGATGAGTGCGGCACCCGACTGCACACAGCCCTCGGCCACGCCGCCCACGATCTCCGCGATCTTCTCGGGGATATTCTTGCCGCAAGCGATGTAGTCCAGGAAAAACAGGGGACGCGCGCCGCAGCAGATGATATCGTTGACGCACATCGCCACGGCGTCGATGCCGATGGTGTCGTGCTTGTCCATCAGAATAGCCAGTTTGACCTTGGTGCCGCAGCCATCGGTGCCCGAAACGAGTACGGGCTCCTCCATATCTGCCAGAGGCAGGCCGAAGCAGCCGCCAAAGCCGCCCACGTCGTCCACGCAGCCCTCATTTTTGGTGCGTGCGATGTGCTTTTTCATCAGTTCTACGGCACGGTAGCCCGCGGTGATGTCAACGCCCGCGGCCTTATAGCTTTCAGAAAAACTCTTTTCCATATCGGTGTCCTCTCTTATTCGTTATCGTCTTTGCCTGTCCAGCAGTAGGTGCAGACCTTGTCTCGGTCAAGGCCGATGGCCTCCAGCAGTCCGTCAAGGGACTGGTATCCAAGGGAATCGAAGCCGAATTTTTCGCAGATCTTTTTAAGCATGCACTGTCCGCGCTCCGTAGAGGCGTCGGCATATTCGTCAAGATGGCGGTGTCCTTCCTCGCCCTCCAACTCCTCAACGATGCGGCGGGAGAGCAGTTCCATCTCGGAACGGCTGGAGGAGAAGTTCAGGTACTTACAGCCATACATCAGGGGCGGGCAAGCGGAGCGCATATGCACTTCCTTGGCGCCGCTTTCATACAGGAAGTCCACGGTTTCCTGCAGCTGCGTGCCGCGCACGATCGAGTCGTCGATGAACATCAGTTTCTTGCCCTCGATGAGCTCGGGCACAGGAATCTGCTTCATCTTGGCCACCTGATTGCGCAGTGCCTGCGTGGGAGGCGTGAAGGAGCGCGGCCAGGAGGGTGTGTACTTCACGAAGGGGCGCGCAAAGGCCTTGTGCGTCTCGTTGGCGTAGCCGATGGCGTGCGGAATGCCCGAATCGGGAATGCCCGCCACGAAGTCCACGTCGGGCATGGTGCCCCTCTCGCGCTCGTCCCGCGCCATAATGGCGCCGTTGCGGTAGCGCATCACTTCGACGTTTTTGCCCTCGTAGTTGGAGTTGGGATAGCCGTAATACGCCCAAAGGAAGGCGCAGATCTTCATTTTGTCACCGGGGGAGGTAAGTTGTTCCACGCCGTCGGGCGTGACCCTGATAATCTCGCCGGGACCCAGTTCATAATGATCGGCATAGCCGAGTTTATGGTAGGCAAAGGACTCAAAGGAGACGCAGCAGCCCTCCTCGCTCTTGCCGACCAGCACAGGTAGACGCCCGAGTTTGTCACGCGCGGCGATGATCGAGCCGTCATTCGGGAGCAACAGCAACGTCATGGAGCCGTCGATCTCCTCTTGCGCGTGGCGAATGCCTTCCACGAGGGAATCCTTTTGGTTGATCAGAGCCGCAACGAGTTCGGTCTGGTTGACCTCACCCGAGCCCATGGCCATAAACTGATGGCCGTGGTCGGAGAAGTAACGCTCCACCAACTGCTCGGCGTTTTTGATGATACCGACGGTGGTGATGGCGTAAAGTCCCAGATGGGAGCGCACCAGCAGCGGCTGGGGATCGGTGTCACTGATACAGCCGATGCCGCTGTTGCCGCAAAATTCCGCCAGGTCCTTTTCGAACTTGGTGCGGAAGGGGGTGTTGTTGATGTTATGGATCTGGCGATGAAAGCCCTGCTCGCGGTCAAAAACGGCCATGCCGCCGCGACGGGTGCCCAGATGCGTGTGGTAGTCTACGCCGAAGAAAACGTCAATGACGCAATCGCGCTTCAGCGCCGCTCCGAAAAATCCGCCCATTGTAATCCTCTTTCGGTAAAATTAAGCGAAGAACAGTTTGTTCAGCGTCATGGGATCGACGTACTGGCCGTCCTTGTATACGCGCATATTGCCCGATGCGATCTCGTCGATGAGCATTACGTTGCCGTCGGGATCGTAACCGAACTCAAACTTGATATCGTACATATCAAGACCCTTGGCCTTCAGATCGTCGGCCACGATTTTGGTGATCTTCTGCGTCATATCCTTGAGATCGTCGTACTGGGCGGCGGTCATCACGCCAAGATCCACAAGACCGTCCTTGGTCACGAGCGGATCGCCCTTTTCGTCATTCTTGAAGGTGGTCTCCACGTAAGCGGGCAGATCCTGACCCTCGGTGCAGTAGTCGGAGTAGCGGCGGTAGAAGGAGCCGACGGCCTTATAGCGGCAGATGACCTCCAGACCCTTGCCGAATACCTTGGCAGGGAGCACCTCCATGGTGGTGGTGGCAAGATCGGCGTTTACGTAGTGGGTTCTGATGCCTGCGGCATTGATCTTCTCGAAGAAGTAGATGGACATACGCAGATTGACGTCGCCCACGCCCTCGATGGTGAGGCCTACGGCATTTTCGCCGGGATCGAACACGCCGTCCTTGCCCGTGCAGTCATCCTTGAACTTGAGCAGATAGTTGCCGTTGTCCAGTGCGAATACGTCCTTAGTCTTTCCTGTGTAAACAAGCTTGTTTGCCATTTTCTTTTCTCCTTTTATGTTGAATAAGTTTGAGTTCAGTTGAGTTTTTCCATTAGCCGCACGAGAGCCGAACGCATAAGCCCTGCGGCAATAAATTTTCGCGCCTTCCCGCGCGTCGCGGCTTGAAAAGTTCGCACTTGTCTGCGCCTTGCCACGGCAAAACCATCCCAAAATTTATTTGCCGTAGAGTGCTTCGCAGTTTCAAAGGAATAGATTGCCGCCAAGGCAAGTCGCATTTTTTTGAGGAATATGCGGATATTTAAGAAAAATGCGGCGCAGGATAGGTGACAATCTATCCTTTCAAACCTTATGCGTTCGACTCCTGTGCGGCTATGGTCGCGTCCTTTTCGAGCACCTTTGCGGCGTCGGCGCGGCGCTTTGCCACGAGTTTTTCGTAAAGCGCATCGTCCGAGGTGGCAAGGATCTGGGCGGCAAGCAGTGCCGCGTTGCCGCCGCCGTCAATGGCGACGGTGGCCACGGGGATGCCCGTGGGCATCTGTACGGTGGAGAGCAGCGCGTCAAGACCGTCCAGATTGGAGGATTTGCAGGGAATGCCGATCACGGGCAGTACCGTGTTTGCGGCAATGGCACCCGCGAGATGCGCGGCCATGCCCGCGGCGCAAATGAGTGCGCCAAATCCGTTTTCTTTGGCCGAGGAAGCGAAGGTCGCGGCCTCAACGGGGGTGCGGTGCGCCGAGTAGATGTGCACCTCGAAGGGAATATCCAGCGACTTTAACATATCCGTCGCTTTCTTGATGATGGGCAGATCGCTGTCACTGCCCATAATGATGCCTACTTTTTTGCTCACGTGGGAACCTCCTTGAAAATAAAATAAGACACACGGATGCCGCGAGCAAGGCGTGCAGTAAGGCCTTGTGCGAGGATCGTGTGCCCAGACGGTCGGCGGGGAGCGAATGCCCCCACGAATTCCTGCTCCACTGTGTATCGGACCGCAAAAGCGGGCCTCTCACAAATCTCCGTCAGTCACAGGAACCCTTTATCTTATAAATTACTCTTATATTATACTTTATACGACGCGGTTTGTCAAGGTGTTTGCCGCGGCTTTTGCGACTTTGTGAAAAATGCAAGAAAGCCCATCGTAGATGGGCTTTTTTTAGGATCACTTTGTGAATATGGTGAGCGAGCCTACGTTGACGGGGTGATCCTTCAACGCGGGAACGCAGCTGTCGCGTCCCACCGTGGAGAGCACCTCAAAGCACACGTAGCGCGCCTTGCAGGGCGCAAAGCGCACGATCTCCTCATCGGCAAAGGAGGAGGTGGCACCCGCAAAGCGGGTCTCAAAGTGCTCGCCGTCCACGGACGTGGAGATAGCGATGCGCGTGGCGTGGCCGCAGAAGGTCTCGGTGCACAGATCCTTGATGACCGCCTTCCAATCGGGGAAGTTCTCCTTGATCCACAGCTTGCTCAGATGCTTGCCCCAATGGCCGAGTGCGCAGATCTCCTGCGTGCGCTTCATATCAATGACGATGCGCGCCGTGGTGGCGGTGCTTTGGAAGGCGTCGGTGGGAAGACCGCGAAGCGTCATGCCCGCATCCGCGCCCGTGACCGTGTCGACGGCGGTGAAATCCGCACCGTCCAGGGGGATAAGTGCGTTGCTTTCGGTGACGGGAGCATCGAATTCACGTCCCGTCCAGATGGGTGCGGACCAGGTCTTGCGGCCCTCCTTGTCCCACAGACGGAGATAGAAGTAGCGCGCGGTGTCGGAGTGCAGCGTGAATCGGAACTTGCTCCCGAAGTGCTCGGCGGTGTGGACGACCTCGCCGCGATCCGAGATGACCTGGCAATGCGTGGGTATCGTGTCGGGGCGATCGTCAACAAGCGAGAGCTCCACGTCGAAGCAGTAGGTGTCGGTGAGGGGAAGGTGTGCGGGGGCCGCCTCGCCGTTGATGGCGAAGCGGAGTTTCACGTTGCCACTCTCGCACGCGTAAAAGCGATTGGAAAGAAAGGCGTCGAGGATGGCCTCGCGGCTTTTTTCGGTGGCCATAACGATCGTCTTGGCGGGCATACGGTGAAAGCCCCATTCGGGTCCGTGGCAGTCGCTGCCGCAGGTGGGGCTGATGGCAAAGCCGTGGTCCAGCGCCTTGAAATAGGCGTATTCAAACATGCAGTCCACACCGCTGAGGGACCCGTGTCCCAACTCGATGCCGTGCATCAGGCGATAGAGCTCGGGGCGGTGCAAGCGCTCGAAGGGGAAACTCCAAAGGCCGTAGGGGCCGAGCACGTGGGGATGTGCGAAGATACCGAAGGGCAGGGGGCTTTGTGCCATATTGTCGACAAGGGCCTCCCAGCTCTTCGTGTGAGAGCAACGGTTTGCATTGAGGAATACGAGCTCACCTGCGTGCTGGTGCTTCAGTCCCATACGGTCGGTCTCCGTGATGCAGACCTCGGACTCGCTGCCGGGGAAGAGCACGGGCTCCATAGGTTCGGCCAGTTCCTTTTCCACGAAGGAGTTGAAGAAGCCCTTGCTGCGCATCACGCAGGCGTGGTCGGAGAGCACGCTGAAATCAAGCAGCGCCTCGTTTTTGATCTGCGAGATGCAGTTTGCCTGAATGTGCGGATCCTCATCAAAAAGGTCGGGCTTGTGCGTTCTTGAGGGGTGTACGTGCAGGTCGCCGCGCAGGTAGAGGAGCTCCTCGCCCTTCTTTGCCGTGCGGCGCTCGCGGGCGCGCACCTCGCAGGTGTAGACATTCCCTTCAAAAAGTGCCTTGACGGTAGCGGTTCCGGGGGCTTGCAGGGTGACGAGCACGCCGTAGGTGAAGGGTGTGTTCTCGTCGCGATCAAAGCGGGTGAGCGTGGCGGCATCCCCCTCGATCCCCCAGGTGATGTCGGCGTTTGTGAGATCCTTGTCGGCGACAAGATACAGCGGCAGAACGTCGCCCACAAAGGAAGCGATCTCGGTCTTGGAAATGGTAACGGGCATGAGAGTCTCCTTTCTCGGCGGTCATTCGCCGATGAGCGTGACGGTGGTGGGCACGTGTCCCGTGGCGGGGAGCACGCGGTGGAGCAGATCGTTCATGGAGAGGGCAATGCTTGCGGTGTTCACACAGGGGTGTGCGCCAAGCTCGCTGTCCTGCAGGAGATCCTTGTCAATAAGCAGGCGAACGGTGTGAGTTTTATCGTTGATGAGGCCCATCACACTCACGGATCCGGGGCAAAGACCGAGCAGCTCCTCCATTTTTTCGCCCGAGCCGAAGGAAAGGCGTGCCACGCCGAGCTGCCCCGAGAGTTCCTTGGTCTTGAAGGGCTTGCCCCCGGGCATCAGCAAAAGATAAAAATCAGTCTGCTGGCGGTTGGTGAGAAAGAGATTTTTACACATCTTCACACCAAGGCGCTCGTCGATGGCGGCGCAGAGCTCCATGGTTTCGGCGGTGTCGTGACAAACGGTACGGTAGGGAATGTCGAGCGCGTCCAGAAAATCGTAGGCCGCGAGTTCGCGCGCCGAGCGTCCCTCGGCGCTGGGGCGACCTTGAATCACGTCCGAAATATGCAGATCAGTCATTGTTTTTTCTTCCTTTCTCACAGATGTGTTTCAGTGGACAAGTGCCGCAACGGGGTGCGCGAGCCGTACAGACGTCGCGGCCAAACTGCACCAGACGGTGACACAGGTCGCTTTGCTCCGAGGGCTCGACGAGCCCCACAAGGATCGATTCGACCTTGGTGGGATTCTTTTCTTTTTCGGGGTACATACCAAAGCGCCCGCAAAGACGAATGCAGTGCGTGTCCGCCACGATGGCGGGGAGGCCAAACAGATCGCCCCGCAACAGGTTGGCGATCTTGCGGCCGACACCCGGGAAGCGCAACAGCGTTTCCATATCCTCGGGCATTTTGCCGCCGAAGTCCTCGATCAGCATACGCGAGGAATCCACAATGTTTCTGGCCTTGGCGTGATAGAAGCCGCAGGAATGTACCAGGCGTTCCACCTCTTCGATCGGTGCGTATGCCAGATCCCGTGCGGTGGGGAAGTGCGCGAACAACTCGCGGCAGACGAGATTGACGCGTGCATCGGTGCACTGTGCGGAAAGTCGCCCCATCACGAGCAATTTCCACGGGTCGCCGCCCGATTCCAGTGCGCACACGGGTTCGGGATAGACTTCCTTCAGCGCCGCAACGATGGCGGCCATACGGTTTTTCTTTTCTTTTTGCGTCATCGCGCGGACTCCTTTCGGCCGTTTGATCTCATACGGTAAGTATAGCACGAAGCGGGGGTTCTGTCAATCGGTTTGGGCGAAGTATGTTTTGAGTGTCTGTGTGAAAGAAAGCGAAAAAAGGAGTAAAAAAATCTCGCTATGGGGCTTGACAAGTCAAGGGGTATTTGCTATAATACTATGGTAGGCAGGGAACCGCTTTTCTCGATCGGGATGTAGCGCAGTTGGTAGCGCGCCTGGTTTGGGACCAGGATGTCGCAGGTTCAAATCCTGTCATTCCGACCAAGAGCCGCTTGCGGTTCTCTGTCGCAATCTATGGAAGCGTAGCTCAGTTGGTTAGAGCGCACGGTTCACATCCGTGAGGTCGAGGGTTCGAGCCCCCCCGTTTCCACCAAAAGCAAAAGGCACCCAAACGGGTGCCTTTTGCTTTTGGTTACAGGGGGTGCGAGAACCCTCTGGGAGGTTGCGGAGCAACCGTTTATTTCGGCGAAGCCGAAATGGACGAGCCCCCCGAAAAAGGCACCCAAACGGGTGCCTTTTGCTTTTGGTTACAGGGGGTGCGAGAACCCTCTGGGAGGTTGCTTCCGCAAGAAATAAGCGGCGCACGGCTTCCTGTCCCCCGCGCCGCGCAACTTCGACGTATGTTAATACGCCTTCATCTGCGCGACACGTTGGAGCCTTGCCCTGCTTGCTTCTTTCTCGCTGCCCAAAGACGGGTAGCGGCGAAGGATTCTTGCCGAGAAATCAAGAAAAAATAATCGCCGCCATCAGGCGGCGATTATTTGAATCAGACCCATCTGCGTTTTGTCACGAGTTGTTCGTCGTCAACACTGATGAATATTTTACTGCCTGCGCTTGTTCCCGCCAGGTACGTGTGTCCGTCGATCACGGCCAGGAGTGTGTGTGGATATTCCACCAGTGCGGTGTATTCATCGTAAACCCGTCCGTTGATCACAAGTTCATTGGTGCGTTTCACGCGGCGATATACGATGTTGTTGCCGTTTGCCGTTGCCTGTGCAAACACCTTGTTTTTTACGCTCATATCGGCGATGCGGAGCGGTACGGATTCTTCGGTCTGCACCTCTCCTTGTTCCTGTGTCGGCTGTATGGGCTCGTCAGGCAGGCACTTTAACTTGAAATGCGCGCGGACGCCAAGCGCGAGAATGACGAGGATCCAGGCGTGGAACAGATAATCCGCGATCCACATAGCGGCAAGTCCGTAATACGCGAACATGACCAGGGTGTCAAGCGAAAACAGCACCAGTGCGAACACGAGCCAACCGCCCCTGCCCTTGTTGGAAAGGAAGAAGGCGAGCACGTAAAGTGCAATGATCGCCAAGGAAAGCGTGAGCGCGATGTAAAATATCTGCGTGGGCAAAAACAGAATGCCCTCCAGGTCGCCCTCGTAATATTCGGGCGGATATATGCCGCAATAAATGGCGGCCAGCAGTGTAAGAACGAACGGAATGGCCGCGGAGAAAAGGAAATACGTGTCACTGGCGACGGCGGCAAGTATGACGTTGAGCAACGTGATCAGTGCCACAACGAGCAGGTTGATTCTTGCGTTTTTGTACCTGTTGGAAAGAGCGACTCTTTCACCGTGGGCGATGTTACGCGAAGTAACGTTGGCCATAAGCACCTCCATTGTCTTGATTTTGGGTTGGCGAGTGGATGCCACCCTATCTACATTTTACCGTATTTTTGGAAAAATGTCAACTGCCGTGACACACGCCTGGTGCGACCCCGTCTGTCACAGAAAAAAGCGCGTATGCCATATGGCATACGCGCTTTTTTATCAGT
>JAZSGQ010000074.1:0-19024 GCA_045532805.1 Eubacteriales bacterium | reverse complement strand
GGGGTCCTTTTTTGTTGGTGCGGGCGACAGGACTTGGTATAGACGCTCGCAAGCTCGCTATTCCGTCGCTTCGCTCCTTGCATCACCGCGCGAAGCACGGTGTATCTCATCAGCCCCTGCGGGGCTGTATCTCATCACGCGAAGCGTGCATAAACCTTTTGCGGCTTGATGAGATACAAGACGTTGTCTTGATGATATACAACAGCCGTGCCGTTGATAAGATGCACGCCTTACGGCGCGATCTATCCCCTCTCTCCACCGAGGCACTGCCGCCGATATTGAAGCGGCGTCAGGCCCATAGTCTTTTTGAAGATCTGGCTGAAATAGGAAACGCTCAAAAAGCCGCATCGCTCGGCGATCTCGCCAATGGACAGTTCCCCCGCCCTTAAGTGATTCTTCGCCACGGCAATGCGCGTTTTGAGCAGATACTCCATCACTGTCATACCCACAACGGTTTTAAAACTGCGGCAAAGGTAGTATTTGCTGATGTACGCTTCCTTTACAATATCGTCCAGCGTGATGTGCGCCGCGTAATGATGATTGATATACGCAATGGCGCGCGTCAGATGATCCTTGGGGTTCGTGATATGATCGCTGGAAAAGTCCCGCAGATAGATCATAAGCGAGAAAAGGCAACACAAAAACGTGGTGGTATCGGCCTCCCCTGCAAGGCATTGCTCCGCCCGATCGTAGATGCGCTCCACGGCGGCTCGTTGCTCCTCGGGGATCTGCGCATAAACGGCCGAACTGTCCCGGAAGAGAGCGTGCAGTTTTTGATCCTCATTTGCAAGTTCCAAGATAGCGCCAAGGACCGACTCTGATAAATAGATCTTGCTTCTGTCGTATTTTTCGGGCTGATCGGGGATCGTGTAATGCTGTTGCCGCGCGCGGACAAAGCAAAGACCGCCCTGCTCTATCGGATAGATCTGATTTTGGAGCACGATGCTTCCGCCGTCCGTATAAAAATAGATGATCATACAGGACGAGGACGCATGCCAGATCTTATAAAGCGGATCGCGCCCGACCTCGTGATGGATAATTTTCATGGCATTCTCCTGTGTCAAGATGTCTTCATTATATCACACCCGACGAAAATAAGCAACAGGAATAAAAAAAAACAGCAAAGAACGTATAGTTGCGGGATAAAATTTATGTTATAATTGACGTAACCAAAGTGAGCCGAAAGGAGGCCGAATGATGAAGTTACTGGTCATGGACGCGCACGGCGGTGGCGTGCGGTCTTGACGGCGTGACGCATTTCTTCAATGCGCCAAGCGACTCGGCTTCAACACGCTCGGTGATATTGCCCCCGCCCACAACGCAGATCTTGTGGCGATGGACGAGGACTACCGCGTGCTCCTCACCGTGATCGGCGGTCAAAAACTTGAATAATTTTTCAAAAAGGAGAACAAAAATATGGCAGTACAGGAAAAATACCAAGGCGTATTCCCCGCATTTTACGCTTGCTATGACGAGAACGGCAACGTTTCCAGAGAACGCGCGGCAAAACTCGCAGAGTTTTACCGCTCCATCGGCATCAAAGGACTTTACGTCACGGGCAGTTCGGGCGAGTGCGTCTTCCACACGGTAGAGGAGCGCAAGGCGACCCTGGAGGCCGTGATGGAGGCCGTCGGTGGCAAAATGACCGTCATCGCCCATATCGCGGCACCCGCCACGCGCGACAGCATCGAACTGGCACAGCACGCAGAGGCCCTGGGCGTGGACGCGATCGCCATGGTGCCCGGCTTCTACTATGGCCTTAAGGACACCGTGGTAGAGAAATACTGGTGCGACGTGCTGAACGCCACCGACAAGGTACCGATGTTCATTTACAACATTCCCGGCACCACCAACGGCTTCAACCTCCCCACGGCGCTGTTTGAAAAAATGCTTGCCACGGGACGCGTGGCGGGCGTGAAGAACTCCTCGGGCTCGGTGCAGGATATCCTGCGCTTCCGTATGGTGGGCGGCGAGGACGTGGCCATCTTCAATGGTCCCGACGAGCAGTACCTGGCAGGACGCATGATGGGCGCATCGGGCGGCATCGGCGGCACCTACGGTTATATGCCCGAACTCTTCCTTCGCCTGGAAGAACTGATCCGTGAGGGCGATATCGCCCGTGCGACGGCTCTGCAGCGCGAGATTACCGCGATCATCTACGATTCTCTTGACACGGGCTCGCTTTACGCCGTGGCAAAGGGCGTGCTGAAACTCCGCGGCCTTGACTGCGGCGACGTCCGCGCTCCCTTCCTCTCGCTTACCGAGGAACAGGAGACCTTCGTGCAGACTCTGTACGAGCGGATCCGGGACGTCGCGGCCCGCTTTGCGTGAGGTGCACCGCTATGTTTTTTGAACAGACAAGGGTGTTCGCATCGGACGGACACTCCAATTACCGTATTCCCTCGCTCATCGTGACGAACGAGGGCACGGTGCTCGCCTTTTGCTCCAACCGCATCGACACCCTCAAGGACCACGCCGAGGAGATCGACCTGGTCTGCGCCTCCAAGCGACAGGGCAAAAAATGGAGCGACGTGCGGGTGCTGGCGCACCACACCGGCTGGAACTCGAACATCGGCAGTGCCGTCTATGACGACGCGCTCGGCCGCGTGATCGTGTTTTTCCGCCGCAATCCCGTTGCCAGGGACGAGTTCAGAAACTACACGCCAGAGGAGCTTGCCTCCCTCGCGCGGCGCGCCGAGGAGGCGGCCCGGCTTGCAAAAGAACAGGGTATCACGGCGGGTATGCGTATGCTGATCTCAGACGATGACGGCGTGCACTTCACCGAGCACGCGCACAAAATCGCCCCCACGTGGCAAACGCATCACGACGGAACGCGCCACCTTGTCGACGGCTGGACACACGGCGCCGCACACGGGATTCGGCTGCGCCACGGCGCGCACGCGGGTCGACTGCTCTGCCCCTCCCGCACCGCCATCGGCGAGTACAGCGACTGGGACAAGCTCCGCGAGTGCGTGTATAACAACGCCCTTTATTCCGATGACCACGGTATGACCTGGAAGGCGTCGGGGTGCGTTCAAGTCGGCACCGCCGAGGGCACGCTGATCGAGCGCGCGGACGGCAGTATCCTCTACAATTCGCGCGCCTATTTTGGGGACGGAAAGCGCTATCTGGCCGTTTCTACGGACGGCGGCGAAACCTTTGGTGCATTTTCCACGGATCCCTTTTTGCGCGAGGAAAAGCGCATGGGGTGCAACGCCTCTTTTTTGCGCGTGGAGGCCGATGACCTAAAAGACGCTTCCCTGCTCCCCGCAGGGGCTGACGGCATCACCGTGTTCTGCAATCCGCGCGCCGATACCCGTACCCGTATGACCGCTTGCGTGAGTTTTGATTCGGGTGCGCACTTTAGCGAAGCGCGCGTCATTTTCGACGGCCCCAGTGCTTACTCCAGTCTGGATTACGACAAAAAAAGCGGCCACTTCTTCCTCTTGTACGAAAGAGGGGACGCCGCCAAGGGCAAAAGCCCCTATACCCAGGGGCTCTTCGTTGCGGAATTTGATACGGAGTGGCTGTTATCATGAGTGCACTGATCTTTGCGCTGAACGCGTACTGCCCAGCGTGATCATCACCGCGGCGGTCTCCAGTGTCCCCATGGCACAGGAGATGGGGGCCGATTCGGGCCTTGCGGGACAACCGGTGGTGTGGACCACCATCGTCTCTGCCTTCACGATCTTTTTCTCCTTTCTCTTGAAGGCGATCGGGATCTTTGCTTGAATAAAAAAGCACGGCATCGCCGTGCTTTTTTATTTAATCGTTCTCCACCGCGTTCTTGATGATGCCGTTGACGGCCTCTCTTACGCGGAGCATCGTCTCGGCGTTCTTCGCACAGGTGTCAAAGGTGATCTCCCTCCCGAAGGCCGTTTCCATGGCCTTTACCACGGTCTCGTGAGAGGTGAGCCGCGCGGCCAGTTTCATCGCCTTGATGTCCTGGAGCGCCTCAAAGAACACCACGAGTCGCGGAGATTCCAGCGCGGTGCCGTCGGATTCGGGATAGACCGAAAAGGCGTCGCCGCCGGGGAACGCATAGTCGCAACTCTGCTCATAGTAGGGGTTGATCGGATCGCCCGAATACTGGTTGTTGTAGAAGTTGTAGCCCCACTGCAAGAATCCCGCGATCCCGTACTTATACATCTGCATACCGATCGAGCGGTTGCGCCACTGGGGCATACCGTGATGCCTATTGGACACGTTGATCGGTTGGCTTGTGCAATAGTAGGTCCAAAGGTCGGGCACGCCCGCCTCAAGGAATGGCTTGATGTGGTCAGTGGAGGGAATGGGGTGCTCCACGATGCCGCGCTCGTAAAACTCAAAGCGCGAGAGCGCGTCCATCACGGGGTAACCCTCTAACAGATCCGCCACCGCGTGCTTTGCCGCCGTGTAACTCTCCACGTGCTTCTCATTCGGCTCGTCGGAGATATGGAAGAAGCAACGCCCATCGTCCCCCCGTTCCTTCAGATGCGCAAGCAGTGCCGTAAGGAACGCGCGCAGAAAGGTCACGTATGCCTCGCCGCACGCATCGGTCTCCCAACCGAAGATGCGTTGCATCCGGCCGCCGACGTCTGCCATTACTTTCGGCGCGTGCTGTGCGCCCCACTGCGTGAAGAGGTGCGAAATTTCGATGTACTCAATGCCGCACCGATCCAACATATCGATCCATCTGTCCAGCAGCGAAAAGTCAAACTGATAGCCGCCGTCACACACCTTGACGCCTACCAACTGCGTTGTGCGGCGCTCGCCGCCCACCTCGGTATCCAGCGGCGGGGTAAACACGGGCGTGAGGAGCACGTTGATGCCATTTCTTCTCGCGGTCCTCGCGAAGTTTTCCACGATCTCAAAGTGTCTGTCCGACCACACCTCCACATTGTAGTAGTTCGCAAGGCAATCCGCGTGGAACCACTGCGTGAAGTAGATATCCTCCTGGGGCAGTACGGCGTCGATCACTTCCACCATAAGACGGCACGTAGCACTGCCGAAGTCCCCGCCGTCCACCGTCACCTCAAGATCGTGCGTGCCGGGGGCGATGTCGCGCGGCAGGTCGATCTCCACCCACACCGCATTCATGGCGTGAGAGGTAAACGAGAACTTTCCGCCATAATAAAGAGGGCGGAGAATATCGGGATAAAGCCCGGGCTCAACGCGCTCATAATTATCGTCGATACCCTTCACGTGCGTGGTCTGGATCACGGGCACGTGGAACACGCGCCGCATCTGCACCAAGGGTGCGAGCGTACCCGTGAGCACGGGCGTAAGACGCACCGTCTTTTTCATAGCGGGACTGCCTACGGTATCATAGGCGCACACGATCTGAAAATTGAGGCGCTCACCACGCAACACGGAGATCCTCTCCAGCGGTGCAAAGGCATCAAAACGGTCGCCCACGAAAACTCTTTCCAAAGAAGAAATGATTTTTGTCTTGATCATATCCTCACCCTCCCATTCATTCTGCTTTGATTATACCAAACCCCACCCCTCCCGTCAACCGCAAACTGCAAAAAACGCGTGTTTCCCTTTCGAAAAACACGCGCTTTCACTTCTCTTTTTCCTCGCGCCGATACCACGCCACCGTTTGCCTGATGCCCTTAGCAAAGGGCACTGTGGGCGAAAATCCCGTGTCCGCACGGAGCTCCGTGAGATCGGCACACAGATACGTCACCTGCCCCGCGGGATAGGGAATGACCCCTAAACGGGGTATGATTTTGGGGTCAACGGCATCGCGCACCGACAAGATATACTCGCGCAAGGGGCGCGCCTCGCCACTCCCCACGGGATAGACCGCGCCGTCCCTGCCCCACCGTGCCATGCAGGAAAGCGCACGCGCCGCGTCGGCGGCATACAGGTAGTCCCACATCTGCTCGCCCTTGGTAAACGCACCGCCCTCGCCGCGCGAAAATGCCGCAATAGCCGACGTCACAAGCGTGTGCGGTGCATCGTGCGGTCCGTAGACACTGAGCACTCTCGCCCATACGTGCCGCACACCCGCGGCCGCGCAGACCTCGCGCGTGGCCTCACAGGCCGCCAGTTTCGCGGCACCGTACGCCGTTTCGGGTCGGGGATGCAACGCCCCGTCGAGCCGCACGCCCCACGGCACGCGCCCGTATTCTGCCTGTGAGCCAACCCCCACGAACACCCGACACCCAAGCCGCACCGCGAGTGCCGCCGCGTCCTTTGCATAGCGCACGTTCCGCGCTTGCAGTACGTGATCCGCGCGCGCCGCACCGAAGGTGCCTGCCCAGCCGAGGTGAAAAAACGCATCATAGCCTCCCTCGCTTTCAAAGTGCGACAACGCTTCCAAGGGACATTCCACGCGGCAGATCAGCGGGTGACGGGGCAGGTTTTCGGCGCGTGGAGAACGCCGCAGGAGCAGTAAGATCTCCACCCGTTCGGCCAGTAATCGCGCTATCAGTGCGCGCCCGATCACTCCCGTGGCACCCGTGATCACCGCGCGCCGTATCCGCTCACTCCGCATACCGTGCCGCCTTGTATTCCTCGCGCGGCAAGAACGGGTACATATCGTCAAGCGGCGGCGACACGATACTGCCGTCCTCCAGCACGCGTGCCGTGACTTTTGGTTCAAATCCGCGCGTCTCGTCCACCACGACCTCGCAAAGAAAAGGGCCTTTGCTCCCCAGCACGTGCGAGAGTTGCGCGCCCATTTCGCTCGCGCTCCTTACGCGGCAAAAGGGGATCCCGTAACCGTAGGCAATGCGCTCCATATCGGGAAAACTGATACCGTTCCCCTCGCAAACGCCCACAAGCGTCCCGCTGAACAGATTGCGCTGCGTCTGCCTGATCGAGTGATATCCGTTGTTGTTGAGCACCACGATCTTCAGATCCAGGCCGTGATGCACCACAGTCTGCAACTCCTGCAGATTCATCTGTATGCTCCCGTCACCATCTATGCAGATCACGCGCCCGCCCCCCGCCGAGAAGCACGCGCCGATGGCCGCAGGCAATCCGTAGCCCATGGCCGCGCACCCCGAGTTGGTGAACAAACGCTGTCCCTTTTTGATCTCGGCCGCCTGAAAGGTCATCACACAGGCCGCGCCGTTGCCGCACACCATGCGCGCGCCCTCGCCAAGCCGCGCCGTGAGTGCTTGCAAAAACACGTAAGGGTCGAGCGGTCGATCGGCTGTATGCGCTGGCACTACGGGGTATTGTTCGTTGATCTCCCTTGCCCACGCAAGAAAGTGCGCGTGCCGCGTTCTTTTGGTGTAGGGCACCGCAAGCCAGGCAGTGAGTGCGTCCCGCACGTCGGCGTGGATCGGCATATCCACCCGAACGGTGGGCTTTTTGAGTTCATTTCGGTCAATATCCACCACGATTTTATACGCTTCGGGCGCAAAAGCGCGCCAGTTGTAGCCGATCTGCCTTATATTGAGCCGACACCCAAGCACCAGCAAAAGGTCGGCCTGCTGTATCACAAAGTTGCCGCCGCGCGTGCCCACCGTCCCGGGGCGTCCGCAAAAGAGCGGGTGCGCGTCGGGCACCAGATCGTGCGCATTCCACGCGGTGAGCAACGGCACCTCCAACTTCTCGGCAAAGGCAAGCAATTCGTTGACCGCCCCCGAGCGGCGCACCCCTGTCCCCGCCAGGATCACGGGGCGGCGCGCCTCCCTCACGCGCGCCAACACCGCCTCGGTGCGCGTGGCATCGTACACGGGCTCCTCCCCCGCGCACTCACTCGCATCAAAGCGCGTCATTTCCGAGAACTCCACCTCGGCGGCCTGCACGTCGAGCGGAATATCCAGCCAAACGGGTCCCTGCCGCCCGTGTGTGCACAGGTACCACGCCTTCTCCAGATGATACAGCACGTCGCGCGGCTCGGTCAGCATCTGCGCATACTTGGTCATCGGCGTCACCGACGCCACAATATTGTATTCCTGATCCCCCAGTTGCCGCAAGGGCAATTCGCACGCCCACGTGGTCGTTTCGCGCTTGACCTGCCCCGATACCACGAACATCGGGATCGAGTCCAGATACGCCCCCAGTACCCCCGTGATCGCATTCGTGCCACCCGGCCCCGAGGTCACACAGACCGCCGCCACCCGCCCGCTCATGCGCGCGTACCCCTCGGCGGCCATAGCCGAGGCCTGCTCGTGATGGTTATAGATGCACGTGAGCGCCGCGTGATGCCCCAGTGCATCGTTGAGGTGCATCGCACCGCCCCCCGTTACGCCGAACACGTGCGTCACACCGCGCTCTGCCAAGAAATCCGCGATCAGTTTTGCGATCTTGATCCTCATCGCACACGTGCCTCCTCCAGGAGCGCCGGCGGCGTCGCGGCCGCGCCGATGGCGCCCGCACGCATCACCTCGTCCGCACTCTCAAACCCAAATCCGTAGGTCACACCCACAAAATCCACGCCCACCTCGGCGGCGCCGCGTGCATCGTGCACACTGTCTCCCACCATCACGGCAAGGCGGTAGTTGGCAAGATCCAGTTCCTCAAGACACAACCGAATGATGTCGGTCTTGTCGCGCCTGCCCGCCATATCCGCCCCGTGGATCACGTCAAAGCGCTGTGCAAGACCGAACTGCTCCAGCAAGCGCGCCGCGTAGTCCTCGCGCTTATAGGTCGCCACGCAAAGGCGTATTCCCCTGTCGCGAAGTGTGTCCAGCACCTCACCGATCCCCTCGTAAGGACGCGCCAGAAACAAGGCACGCTCCTTGTAATACGCGCGGAAGGTCGCCGCCATACGGAAACTTTCTTCCTCGTCAAGGCCCAGATGGCGCGCAAATCCCTCCTGCACGGGTGGCCCGATGAAGGTGCGGAGCACCCCGTCCGAGGGGATCTCGTGCCCGTAGTGCGCGAGCGTGTGGCGCGTTGCCGCCAATATCCCCTCTGACGTGTCGAGTAACGTGCCGTCCAAATCAAAGATCACCGCCGCATACTGTCCTAACATCTCGTGTATACTTCCTTCAAGAATTTTTCGTCAAACGAAAGGCGCGCCTCGCGTGGCAAGCGTGACAGCGTTTCATAGACCGCCCGCGCCGAGTGCCCTTCTTTTGCCAGTGCCGTCACGTAATCGGGGTGACAGCCGCACAGTGCCGCAATCGCAAAGGGCAGACTGTACCCCCAGGCGCTCTCCCCGTGAAGCGGCAGAATATACCGCTGGGCGGTGTCGATAAGACGCGAAATGTCGTACCGTTTGCCGCCGTATTCGTTCAGATGCGCGGCAAGCAACTCAATCGGCGCGTTGCCCGCGCTCTTGCCCATACCGAACAGCGTGGCGTCCAGTACCATGTCACGCTCGCCCCGCGCCGCCGCCACAGCCATACAGTTGGCAAGCGCCAGTTGGCGGTTGTTGTGCGCGTGAAACCCAAGCAGAATATCGGGCGCCAGGCACTCGTCCACCGTCGAAAAGATACGTAAAAGTGCCTCGGGCCCGAGTAGCCCGTACGTATCGACGATCGACAGCGCAAAGGGACGCACGCGGTTTGCCTCGCGGCACAGCGCGCGCAAGTCCTCCTCGGTGTAAGCCGTGATCGACACCGCCTGCGCAAAGGTCGCATAGCCGAGTCGCTCCAGTTCCTCGCAAAAGGCCAGGGCTTCGCGCATCCGATCCTTTTTGAAGATCACGCGAATGCCGTCCACCAGGCTCGCCGCACGCGGCGCGATGTCCATAAGCGGCACCGTGCCGTAGTCAATCATCGCCACCGTCATCGCCTCGCCCGTGTCTGCGCCCGCGAACGCCAGATTCATCGCCCCCATATTCGGTTGTATGCTCCGCTCGACGTCAGCGCCCCTTGCCGCGTCCAGAAATCCAAGTTCTACGATATCCACGCCCGACGCTGCCAAGCCCTGCGCGATACCACGCATCGCGTCCGCACCAAAGTGCCAATCATTGAGATATCCGCCGTCGCGCAGGGTGCAATCCAGTAATTTGACCTCGCCCATATCGCACCTCCTCATACAGAGGTAGTATGGCCGCCTCGCGCCCTCCTCAATCGCCCGTTTTGGAAAGCACCTCGATTATCGACCGTATTTTATAAAAAAACGGCTGGGGGTCACCCTCTTTTCTTGACTTGCGCGCGCAATTTTGATATAATATCTATGAATTCTATTAAGGAGGCCTTGTCATGAAACTTTATGTTAAGGGCGATCTTGAAAACCTCACCGAGGGCATTTCCCTGCTTGCCCCCGACCTTGACCTTGTGCTGGAGGAGGGTGGCTATACCCTCACCGCGAAAAAGGTGGACGAGCCCACCCTCGCCGTCCGCATGAACGCGGGCACGGGCGAGATCGTCTACCACGAGCGTTGCCAGTTCTTCCGCGCGCTGGGTCTTGCCGTGGAGCAACTCCGCGAGGGCGTTGACACCTTCTCCATCGAGGAGAAACCCGCCTTCACGATGAACGGCCCGATGTTCGATATGTCGCAGGGTAACGCCGCTTTCAACGTCAAAACGCTGAAAAAGTATCTGCGTCAACTCGCCCTGATGGGTCTCAACATGATGATGCTCTACACCGAGGACAACTACGAGGTGCCGAACCGCCCCTACTTCGGCTATATGCGCCCCACCTACAAGCAGAGCGAACTAAAGGAACTGGACGATTACGCGTATACCCTTGGCATCGAGATGATCCCCTGCATTCAGACCCTGGCGCACATGCCCGACGCTCTGCGTTGGGAGTGCTTCAAGGACATTCGCGATTACGATGCCTGCCTGCTCGTGGGCAAGGAGGAGACCTATGACTTCGTGCGCGACCTGCTGGTCGCCGCCAGTGCTCCCTTCCGCACCAAGCGCATCCACATCGGTATGGACGAGGCCTTCAATCTCGGACGCGGTCGCTATCTTGACAACTTCCCCTATGAGGAGCCCATTCACATCATGAAAAAGCACCTCGCGCGCGTGCAGGAGATCATAAGGGAGCTCGGCCTTCGGCCCATGATGTGGGACGATATGTTCTTCCGCGCGGTATCGGGCGGCAAATACTACAATCTCGATCTTGTCATCACCGACGAGATGAAAACCGTCGTGCCCGAGGGCATACAGTGCGTCTACTGGGATTACTACCGTCTGGACAAGACCGTATATGACCGCACGATCGAGCAGCATCAGGCGCTTTGCCCCGATCTCGTATTCGCGGGCGGCTGCTGGAGTTGGCGCGGCTACGCTCTCTCCTGGGACAAGACGCTGAACACCACCATTCCCGCACTCAAATCCTGCCGCGAGCACGGCGTGGGGGAGGTCTTTATGACCACTTGGGGCGATAACGGCACGGAATCTCTCGCCTCGGTCAATCTGCTCGGCTGTCAGCTCTTTGCCGAGCTCGGCTATGCCGACACCTATGACCGCGATAAACTCGCACGCCGCTTCCGCTTCTGCACGGGCGGCAACCTTGAGGATTTCGAAAAGTTGGAGCAACTTGACATCACCGAGTGGACCAAGGCCCAAAGCCCCGAGGATCCCTCCGCCTACAACACCTCCAAGACGATGATGTGGCAGGATATCCTCACGGGACTTCTCGATAAGAACTATGAGGAGGCCAACCTCACTCCCCACTATGTGGCCGTCACCCCCAAAATGAAGGAGGCCATCGGCCGCAACGGTCAGTTCGACCCCGTGTTTGAACTGTCTTACCTCGTCTCCCGCACGCTGGAGTTGAAGGCCGAAATGGGTCTTAGACTCACGGCCGCTTACCGCGCGGGCGACCGCACGCTACTTGATCGGATCGCAAACGAGGAACTCCCCGAGCTTCTTGAGCGCGTGCGTGCACTCCGCCTTTGCCACATGAACGCCTGGATGGAACTCTACAAGCCCTTCGGCTGGGACGTGATGGATATGCGCTACGGCTCGCTGATGGTACGTATCGACAGCGCGATCCGCGAGGTCAAGGCCTACCTGGCAGGCGAAATCGACCGCATTGAGGAACTGGAGGCCGAAAGACTGTATCTGGACAAGGTGGGCCCGCGCGGTCTGAACCGCTACGGCACCTTCGTGTCCCCCTCCCGCATCGACCCCAGAGCATAACGTAACAAGGAGAATGTATATGAAACTTTATATCACAGGTGATCTGGAAAACCTCACCGAGGGCATTGCCCTGCTGGCCGCCGATCTTGACCTGACACTGGCCGAGGGTGGCTACACGCTTACTGCAAAAAAAGCAGACAAGCCCACGCTTGCCGTTAGAATGAACGGCAGCGAGGGCGAGATCGTCTACTTTGAGCGCTGCCAGTTCTTCCGCGCCCTCGGCCTTGTCGTGGAGCAGCTGCGCGAGGGCAATACCGACTTTTCCATCGAGGAGCAGCCCGCCTTCACGATGAACGGCCCGATGTTCGATATGTCGCAGGGCAACGCCGCCTTTAACGTAAAGACGCTGAAAAAATATCTGCGCCAACTCGCGCTCATGGGCCTGAATACAGTCATGCTCTACACCGAGGATAACTACGAGGTGCCGAACCGCCCCTACTTCGGCTATATGCGCCCCAGCTACAAGCAAAGCGAGCTCCGCGAGCTCGATGATTACGCGTACACCCTTGGCATCGAGATGATCCCCTGCATTCAGACGCTCGCACACATGACGGACGGTCTGCGCTGGGATTGCTTCAAGGACATTCGCGATTACGATGCCTGCCTGCTCGTCGGCAAGGAGGAGACCTACGACTTCGTGCGCGACCTGCTCGTGGCGGCAAGCACTCCCTTCCGCACCAAGCGCATTCACATCGGCATGGACGAGGCCTGGAAACTCGGCCGCGGCAAGTACATCGACGAGTTTGGCTACGAAAAGCCGCTCTCCATTATGAAAAAGCACCTCGCGCGCGTGTATGACATGGTCATGGAGATGGGCCTTAAGCCCATGATGTGGGACGATATGTTCTTCCGCGCCGTTGCCCCCGGCGGCAAGTACTACGCACCCGAGGTCGAGATCACCGAGGAGATGAGAGCAGGCGTGCCCGCGGGTATGCAGAGCGTATACTGGGACTACTACCATCTGGACAAGGATACCTACGATCGGAACATTCAACAGCACAAAGCGCTCAACCCCAACCTCGTGTTTGCGGGCGGCTGCTGGAGCTGGCGCGGCTACGCACTTTCCTGGACCAAGACCCTGAATACCACCGTCCCCGCGCTTCAGTCCTGCCGCGAGCACGGCGTGGGGGAGGTCTTTATGACCACTTGGGGCGATAACGGTACCGAATCTCTCGCGTCCGTCACGTTGCTCGGCTGTCAGCTCTTTGCCGAACTCGGCTATGCCGCAGACTACGACCGTGACAAGCTCGCGCGCCGCTTCCGCTTCTGCACGGGCGGCAATCTTTCCGATTTTGAGAACATCGAGCGCATTGACCTTTCCGACTGGGTCAAGTCCCACAAGCCCGAGGATCCCTCCTACTTCAACACGTCGAAAAACGCCATGTGGCAGGACGTCCTCACGGGACTTTTAGACAAGAACTACGAGGACTCGGGGCTTGCACAGCACTATCTTGCGCTCACACGCACCTTTAAAGAGGCCGTCGGCCGCAACGGTCAGTTCGATTCGATGTTTGAGTTCTACACCCTCGCCTCTCGCGCACTGGAACTGAAAACCGAAATGGGTCTGAACCTCACCGCCGCCTACCGCGCGGGCGACAAGGCACGCCTTGCGACGATCGCAAACGAAGAACTTCCCGAACTCATGGAGCGCGTCAAGGCCCTTCGCGCCTCGCACAGAGCGAACTGGATGGAGATCTATAAGCCCCTTGGCTGGGATATCATCGATATGCGCTATGGCTCTCTGCTCGCGCGTCTTGACACCGCGATTTGGACCGTGCGCGCCTATCTTGCAGGCGAGATCGATCGCATCGAGGAGTTGGAACTCGAGCGTCTGATCTACGGCAAGGGCGGTCCTTGCAGATCCAACTGCTACGGTCAGGTCGCTTCTCCCTCGCGTATCAACCCTCCCGGCACGTTCTCGCACTGATAAAAAAAAAGAACTCCTCGGTGTGTTTCACACCGAGGAGTTCTCTGTTTTACAGGACGATTGCAAGACCCGCGAGGGCCGCAAGCAACGTGGGGACTGCCACGGCGGCGCCGTACAGGACGAATTTGCCAAAGGAAAGTTTCACGCCGTGCTGACGCAACAGCGCCATCCACATGATACCCGCCAGCGCACCCATCGGCGTGAAAAACGCGCCGATGTTGGAGCCGATCACCGCGGCGTAAAGCGCGGGCATAGACGCCGCACCGTTCGGCATCACCACCGTGGAAAACAGCACGCTCATGGGGATATTGTTCACGAGATTTGCCGCAAGAAAAGAGCCGATACCCGTTTTGAAGATCTCGCCCTCGCCAAGCATCCACTCCGAGAGCATTGCGCTCACGCCAAACTTTTGCAGAGCCATCACCAGCACGAACATCGAAAGCACGAACGGGATCACGTCAAAGGGCGCGCGCCACAGACTGTGCGTTATGGGAGAGAGCGTGCGATGCCGTGCCACAAGTTCGGTCACGGCACCGAAATACAGGAACAGACAGCACCCCGCCGCGATCAGCCACATCGGCAGATCCACCACCGAGGAGAGCGCCATGAGCAAAATGCACCCGCCCAGCGCGCAAAGACCGAATACCACCGTCGGACGGTCGGCAATGGACTCGATCTCGGTGGAGGGCATCATCGGCTCGTGGAGCGAGCGCGAGAAGAGTAAAAAGAGCACCGCAAGCGACACAGCACCCGCCATCACCGTGGGCAACAGCATCACGCCGATGTATTCCATAAAGCCCACACCCGCGCTCGTTGCTAAGTAAATGTTGGTCGGATTGCCGATCACAAGTCCCATGCTCCAGGTGTTTGCCGCCACAAATTCGCAAATGAGGTAGGGCAACGGGTTGATTTTTGCGTGCTTGGCGAAGTAGCAGATAAAGGGCGTGAAGGTCAGTACCACAATATCGTTGGAGGTAAAGAGCGTGAGCACCGATACCGCCACGTACAACAGAAGAAGCAACTTGCGCTGACTCGTGCCCGCCCGCGCGAGCACCACGCCCGCCAGATAGCGGAAAAAGCCCTCCTCGTCCAGGAACACCGACATCAGCGTCATCGCGAAAAACAGCACCAGTATCTTGATGGGATTCACCGCCGTATCCGCCGTCAGGCCTGATAAGACCTCGAACGGTGTCAGTTTTCCGATCAGGATCAAGGCCAGTGCGCCCGCCATCGGTGCCGCCCAGAAGATGCGGACGGACAGATGCTTCGGGTGCAAGCGGTGTTCGGTCAGGGCTAAAATTAACATACCGATCACCGACACAGCCGCAATACTTACCACTGCGTACATACCACGTCCCCCTTTTTTCTCACAATACCTCCGTATTGTATCATACGCGCAGGAAAAAAGCAAGAGGAAACGACATTTTTTTACATAGGCGAGAGTGAATGATCCAAACCCGCCCTAAAGCGTTGCTTTTCGGTGCTTTCGGCACTTATCTCTCTTGCAAAGTCCGTACTTGGCTTCGAGCGCCAAGCACCAAAATCACACAAAAATCAAAGTTTTAGGGTCGAAGAGTTTTGAAGGAGCCAATCGGCAGGACGGGCAAGACAAATTTTCGCGACAATATGCGGATATTGTAAGGAAATTTACCGAACCACGTACGTCGATTTGCCCTTCCAAACCGAGTTTGGATCACTCACTCTCGCCTGGCAATGCCACGCCGTTGATCAGATCCTCGGCGCAGTCCTCAAACGGTGCTTCAAAGCGCACGCCCTCAATATGCAAATAGCGCTTTTGCGCCGCGTTGTAGGAGGAAAGCGGACGGTCCCTCGCATCGTTGGAATGTGCACTCACCAGCAACCCCTCGCTACTGCGCCCCGTGAGCAACAGCGTATGGTACCAGTCCCCCCGGGCGTTGCCCAACTGGATCACGTCACCCTCCACCAGTTCCTCCTCGCTCACCTCACGCCCAAACGGGCCGATGCCGCCGTTGGCGGCAAGGAATTCGGGCGCGCCCGTGAAGAAAGCCCAAAATGCCTCCACGCCCGTAAACGCGGGCGCGCGGTCGTCCACCGAGCGGTAGTACCACCCGAAGTCGGGCGTAAAATTCATCACGCAACTCCCCGCCAGGATCGCTTGTGACACAAAATTGGTGCAATCGCCGCCCACCTCGGTAAAATTATAGAACAGCGGATTGCGCGAAAGCGCCCAGCGACGGGCATAGGCAAGTGCGGATTCCCGCACGTACGGTCTGAAAGCCAACATACGATCACCTCACCAAAGTATATGCAAAAAAGCCGCCCCTCGTGAGGGGCGGCTTTGCTTATGATTTACTGGGGAATGGCATCGGCGGGTAGATCCTTCAGTTCCACACCCGAGAAGCGATCCAGCAAGCGATCGATGATCTCGTCGGAGGTCAGGGTCTGCAGTTCCTCTGCGGTGAACTCGTCAACAAAGCCGTCGGTCACGAGTTTCACGGCGGATTCGTCCACCTCAACACCACTGGTCTCCAGTGCCGTGTTGATATCGGTCGTCAGCGTTTCCTTGTCGATCTCGCCGCTCTCGTTCACAGGTACCTGCTTGAGTGCATCGGCCATATCATTGAGGAGTTCGCCGTGCGTCTCGCGCAACTCGTCGACCGAGCTACCCAACTGATTGAGCATGATGCGCATACCCGTGTCCGAAATGGCGATCTTCACGGGATACATACGTTCGTTGGAATCCAGTACGGTATAGAGTTCACTCACCACGTCAGTGCTCGTCAGTTGTGCCGCAAAATCGGCGTTCTCATCGTTGATAGCAGCCAGGATCTCATTCTCCACAAGGACGGCAAACACGTCCGCAAAGCTCGTGAGGTCCCCGCCGATGTTGGTGTGATCCGAAGTGGAGAACACAAGGAAGAACGCGTCCAGAATGCCCTGCATATCGGGGTCGGTTTCGGGAGCGGCAATGCCCATGAAACTCTCGTCCTCCAACCACGCCTTCGAGGCGCCCGAAAGAAGTCCCGAGCCCAAGTGCGACAGAAGTTGCGACTGCTCCACGCCGCTGACCACGTCACGGATCGCCGTGACCTCCTCGTCTCCGTAATCGGCCACCTCACTGTCCGTGAGTTCCGATGCGTTGTCCACGGCGGAAAGGATCGCGGCCACCTCGTCCTTCAGCACGACGTCCTCCTCGTCCCAAGTGGCCGTGGTGAGCATCGTAAAGAGTTTATCGCCCAACAGATCGTACACGTGACCCGCAATCGGTGCGTCCTTGATCTCCAAAATCATGTCAAATTCCTCGGGCAGTACCGATTCACCGTTCTCGTCGGTGGTTTCGAGCATCTCCACCGTGTCACTGACCAGATTCAGATAACCGCAGACGGGGGTGACCAGCACCAACACGCCGACAAGACCGCATATCACACCGACAACCAGACCCGCCAGGCGTCCAAGACCCAGAAGTTTGGGGCCGCGAATGCGGAAGATGGCGCAGATGATCTTGTACACGATATAGGTGGCCAGTTTCGCCACCAGATACACGATCAGGAACAGGATCGGTGCGACCAGCATCTGCAATACGACCGAAACCGATTCGGTCAGCGCAGGGTTTTCCGCGAGCGCCGCCTGGAAATCGGGATCGTCCAGCAACTGCGGCAGTACGGTGGTGAGCAGAGTATCCGCGCCCAGTTTTACCAGCCACTTGGCAAATCCCACGGACAAGAAAACAGAGATAATGAGCGTACCCAATCGGAACAACGCCCTGTTGGCGCGGCGGCCAAAGCCCACCAATGCACCAAAGGCAATGATCGCAATACAGACCAAAGCAAAAATCATTTGCATATGTTTCCCTCCTCTATCAAATACAGGAATCTACTTCTCATTATAGCCAATCAAAGGAGGAATGTCAAGTCATTCTGACAAATCTTGTGTCTGTTTTTTTATAAAAGTCCTTAACAACCCCGCCGCCGTTTTGCCGCAAGCAACGCCATTTCCTCACACAAAACGCCCATCTCCCTGCCCACGACCGATGCGGCAAGCGGAAACAGACTCGTTTTTGTCATACCGGGCAGTGTGTTGGCCTCCAGAAAGATGGGGACACCCGCCGCGTCCTCCTTGAAATCCAGACGCGCATAGTCCCGAAGGCCGAGGGCCGAAAACGCCGTGATTGCCATTTCTGCCACGCGCTCACGCGCCCCGTCGGTAAGCGGCGCGGGGCAGAGTTCCCGCGTGGCCCCCGCCGTATACTTGTGCGCGTAATCGTATCGACCGCCCACAGGACAGATCTCCACCGCGGGGAGCGCGCACCCGTCCAATACCCCCACCGAGTACTCGCGCCCGGGCAAGTGTCCTTCGCACAAAAGAGGAACGGTAGGTATGGGGAGTGCGCGCCATTCCGTGTGCGTTGTGATCACCGACAGCCCGATACTGGAGCCGCCGTTCACGGGCTTGAGCACCAACGGGAGCGGCAGGGGCGGCTCTTCTGGCAAGCGTTTGCCCGCAAGCAAACAAAGCCCGCGCGCCACGGGAACGCCACATTTTGCCACCCGTTCCTTGGCCAATGCCTTATCCATCGCAAGTGCGCACGCGTGTGGTGCACTGCCCGTATAGTGAAAAATGCCCGCCGCCTCCAGCGATTCCTGCACGCGCCCGTCCTCCCCCGCGCCGCCGTGAAGCGCGAGAAACACCGCATCTGCCGCACGCATTTGCTCCCACTGCGCTCCACTCGGCAACGAGGTGTCGAGTGGCATCTCCAAGACGGCGTGCCCCCGTTCCCGCAAGGCGGCGCACACGCACGCACCCGAACAAAGCGACACCTCGCGTTCCTCACTGACACCGCCAAAAACAACTACGATCCGCATAAAAAACCTCCCGCACAGTACTTTTTGCATACTATGCGGGAGGGCATTTTTCTGTTATTTCCGTAGGCAAGAGCAACAAGCACCGAAAAGCATTGCTTTAGGGCTGGCTCGGATCACTTCCTCTTGCCTAGGCAAGAGGGAGTAATCCGAACTCGGTTTTGAAGGGCAAATCGACGTACGTGCTTCGGTAAATTTCCTTGCAATATCCGCATATTGCCGCGAAAATTTATCTTGTCCGTCCTGCCGATTTGCTCCTTCAAAAC
>JAZSGQ010000047.1:0-25580 GCA_045532805.1 Eubacteriales bacterium | reverse complement strand
TCGCGGAGATAAAATCTAATTCCGAGCTTGTCTGCTCTTTCTTTACCTTTTTTAGAGTTGTATTCTCTTTCAGAATTGACAAGTTCCAGCACTTGCGTGCTTTATACTCATCTCTTACTGTTCAATTTTCAAAGACCATTTTTGTCGGCCGTTTTTGGTCGACTTGCACATTATAACACAATCCATCGGGGCTTGTCAAGCCTTTTTTTGATTTTTTTTAAAAAATTTTTTCGACCGTTTTTTCGCCCCATCAAAGGGGGTTCTTCGCGCCCGCCCGCACGCACACTATATATATAGGAAGATTTGGAAAAACCGCAGTTTGGACACAAGATGTAGTTTTTCCACACCGACACAAAACCGCGAAAAGTCGTGCAAGTTCGCACCTTGATACATTCATTTTTGAAAACGGGGCCACAGAGAAAAACACGGCATTTTCGGCAAGTTCCGATAAAAAAACGCGCTCCGCTTTCCCATCAAAACAAGGCAAAATGAAAGTAAAAAAGTTCATACCGTCATTTGCTCCGCTACTATTGACAAACGCCGCGGCGTGCATTAAAATAAAGGTGGATTTTTTGTGAAAAATCTCACAATTCTGACAAGAAACGGAAGGGCAACACATATGAAAACAAGACTGGAAAAAGACTCCATCGGCGAGCTTGAAGTCCCCTGTGACGCGTATTACGGCGTACAGTCCCTGCGGGGAGCCAGAAACTTTCACATCATTGAGCAGGGTCTGAATCCCGACTTTGTCAAGAACATGGCGCGTATCAAAAAAGCCGCCGCCATCGTCAACCGTGACATCGGCGAACTTGCCCCCGACAAGGCAGATGCCATCATTCGCGCCTGCGACGAGGTCGCCGATGGCAAATTCCTCTCCGACTTCATCGTTGATGCCATTCAGGGCGGCGCGGGCACCTCGGCCAATATGAATGCCAACGAGGTGATCGCCAACCGTGCCATTGAATTGCTGGGCGGTGAAAAGGGCAACTATTCGATCGTGCACCCCAACGACGACGTGAATATGGCGCAGTCGACCAACGACGTCATTCCCACGGCGGGCAAAATGACCGTGATCGACCTGCTTCGTCCCCTCCTTGCTAATATGAAGAATCTGCGCGATGCATTCCTTGCCAAGGCCGAGGAATTCGACGGCGTGATCAAGATGGGCAGAACGCAGATGCAGGACGCCGTTCCGATCCGTCTGGGTCAGGAATTCACGGCATACGCCACGGTGATCTCCCGCGATATCAAGCGCATCACGAACGCGGAGCGCGAAATGCACTTTACCAACATGGGCGGCAGTGCCATCGGCACCTCCGTCAACGTGGAACCCGCATACCTTGAGCGCATTGCACCCACGCTGTCCGAGGTAGCCGGCTACGAACTCGAAAGCGCCCCCGATCTCATTGACGCCACGCAGAACCTTGACAGTTTTGCCGTGATCTCCTCTGCACTCAAGATCTGCGCGCTCAACCTTTCCAAGATCGCCAACGATCTGCGTCTGATGTCCAGCGGCCCGCGCACGGGATTTGGAGAGATCAATCTCCCCGCCAAGCAGAACGGCTCCTCCATCATGCCCGGCAAGGTCAACCCCGTTATCCCCGAGGTAGTCAACCAGGTCGCGTTCCTTGTGATGGGACACGATCTCACCATCAGCGCCGCGGTAGAGGCAGGACAGTTGGAACTCAACGCCTTTGAGCCGGTCCTGTTCGTGCAGTTGTTTGAGTCGATCAAGGCACTGACCGCCGCCGTTGATACCTTCACCGTGAACTGCATTTCGGGCATCACCGCCAACGAAAATACGTGCCGCAGAAACGTGGACAACAGCACGGGCGTGATCACAACGCTCGTTCCCCTCATCGGCTATCAGAGAGCCGCCGATATCGCCAAGGAATCCCTGAAAACGGGCGAGGGCGTCCGTTCCATCGTTCTGCGCGAGCAGCTGCTCACACCCGCAGAACTGGACGAGGCCTTTGATCCCTTTGCCATGACCGAGGCAAGACACATTGAGAAATAACAAAAAAGGAAGCCGTGACGCGATGCGTCACGGCTTCCTTTTCTATTCAAAGCGTCAAGTCGCCCTCGCGGATCCAACCGATCTTGCGGAGCAAGAGTCCGAGGCCCCAGCTGATCAGTGCGGGGAGCACAAAGCAAATCAGCAAAAGTCCCACATAATCCATGGGGTTCACGTTATAAGGATACTGCATATCGTACCAACCGAGGATCATACCGATGGGACCGAGCAGGCCGCACGTACCCATACCCGAGTTGATGGCCGCGCCATACATCTTGAGTTGGAACACGCACGTGGCAAGCGGGCCCGTGATGGCGGAGGCCACCGTGGGCGGGATCCAGATGCGCGGATTGCGAATGATGTTGGGCATTTGCAACATACTGGTGCCAAGTCCCTGGGACACAAGGCCGCCCCAGCGATTCTCGCGGAAACTCATCACGGCAAAGCCGACCATCTGCGCACAGCAACCTGCCACGGCGGCACCGCCTGCAAGCGCAAGTCCCGGATCGCCGTTGCCCATGGCCGAGAGACCGATAGCGGCACAGATCGCGGCCGAACTGATGGGCAACGTCAGTGCCACACCGACCACCACGGAAATGATCAGACCCATCACAAAGGGCTGCTGTAACGTAGCCCAACTGATGAAATCGCCGATATATCCTACCACTGTGCCGATATGCGGCGCGAGCAGGATCGAGAGCACGCCACCGACAAACACGGTGACGAAGGGGGTGACGAGGATATCCACCTTGGTTTCTTTCGAGACCGCCTTGCCGAACTCCACGGCCACGGCCGCCATAAAGAACACCGCAAGCGGGCCGCCCGCGCCGCCAAGATCATTGGCCATGAAGCCCACGAGTGCGGAGGAATACATCACAAGCGGCGGCGCTTTGAGTGCAAAGGCAATGGCAACTGCCATGGCGGGACCCGCGGCCTTGGCGCCGTAGCCGCCGATGGTCTTGAAAAAGGCAAGACCTGGAATCAGGCCGATGGCGTTGAAGATCGTGGCGATCAGCAACGAGCCGAACAGACCCAGTGCCATAGCGCCCAGTGCGTCAATGCCGTAGCGCTTGCCCGAAAACACGATGTCCTTGCGTGCAAGGAAACGCGCAAAAGCGTTTTTCTGCTTTTCTTTTGTTTCTACCCTTTCGTTTTCTGTGTTCATTTCCCTTTCTCCTTATGCGAAAAATGGTTGTGCTGTGCCGCCTTCATTGCGGCAAAGCGTGCGTTGGCATTCTGCTCACTGTACGTCATAATGGGATAGTATGCACCGTCAGCGAAGATAAAGTGCTCGACCAGTTCGATTCCCATCACGCCAAGCGCCGTTTTGAGATCCTTGGTCATACGGATATCTTCCACGGAGGGCACTGCCATACCGCCCGGGTGATTGTGCGCGAGCACGACCGAGGCCGCATTGCGCTGATAGGCGCGCTCCGTAATGGCGCGCACGGTGATACTGACACTGTTGATACTGCCCTCTCCGACACAGAAGAGATCCGAAAGATGCATACCCGCATCAAACAGCATCACGTACATCACTTCCTTGGTCTGTCCCAGGAAACGCGGATAGAGCACACCCGTGATCTTTTCCACGTCGTCGTACACCGTTTGCATCGGGTTCTTCTTGGGTTGCAGTTTGCTGGCGGTGTAACGGCGCGACAACTCGCCGAGCAATTTGATATAGACGGACGCGTGCTCCTTGACAAAGGGAACGCGGCAAAGACGCTCAATGGGTGCCTCGAGCGCCGCCGAGAGCGAGCCAAACTCCTCAATGAGTTGGTGCGCCGTTTCATTGGTATCGCGGCGGGGTATTGCGTAATACAGCAGCATCTCCAAAAGCTCATGATCCGCAAAACTCTCGGGGCCGCTTGCAAGAAAGCGCTCCTTCATACGGTCACGGTGTCCTTGGTGCAACTGTGCTCCGGATTTCTTCTCCATGGGGTTCCTCCGCATTCCTTTTTTCTCATTTTATCACATTTAAAAAGGGTTTTCTACCTGTTTTGTGCAATTTCGGCGAATTACAAAAAAAGCGATCTGCCACGCGCGTCCGATGTAGCAAAATATATACAATATGACGAAAAAGTGTAAAGAAAAACGCCGACGGAGATCACCGACGGCGTTCTTCTGTTTAGTCATGGCTCCGACTGAGTCGGCGCAGGGAAAGGATGCTACCGATAAGTAATGCGGCACCCGTTACGACCCAGGTCACAGGATAGACCACGTAGATGCTCTCCAACGTACCGACGAAGCGGAACACCGTGAGCATCCACAACACGCGCAAGAAGCACGCGCCGAGCAGTGTGATGAGCGTAGAGGAAACCGAGTTACCAAGACCGCGCATAATACCCGATCCAATCTCCATCACCACGATCAGAAAATACGGAACGATTGTCCACAAAATGCGGGTCAGACCCGCCTCGTACGCGAGTTGCGCCAATGGATCGGTGGCACTGCCCTGCACGCCGTAAAGGGCCAGCAGCGGTCGGTTGAGCACCACGACAACGGCCGAAAGTAAGACGGCAATACCGAAATTCAATATATGACCGTCGATCATAACGCGCTTGATGCGGCGGATCTTGCCCGCGCCGAGATTCTGGCTGGTGAAACTGATGGTTGCCTGTGTCACGCCGTTGATGGCGGTATACACAAAGCCCTCCAGGTTGGCGGCCGCCGCGTTGCCCTTTACCACGGGCTGATAGGGGGCATTCGGATCGCACATCGCGTTGTTGACCTGCGTGATAGAGGACTGAATGATCATATTGGACACGGCAAAGAGCGCGCTTTGTATACCCGAGGGAATGCCGATGAGCAGGATCTGCTTCATCTCGGCACGGTCCAGGCACAGTCGCTTGAAGGAAAAGCGGCAAGGACCCTTGTCGCGCATCAGATTGCCATAAAGCACAACGGCAGACACACCCGCAGCAATGGCAGTGGAGATCGCCACGCCCTCCACGGACATATCCAGCACCAGCACGAAGAACAGATTGAGCAAAACGTTGACAATGCCCGACATTGCCAGCACGATCAGCGGGGTGCGCGTGTCGCCCTTGGCGCGATGCAGTGCGATCGCGTAGTTGGAAAGCGAATGGAACGGCATCGATGCAAAGTAGATGTGCGTGTAGAGCACGGAAAGTTCCAGCAATTTGCCCTCGTTGCCCATCATTTTCATCACGGGCTCTGCAATCAGGACGCCGATCACGGCGCCCAAAAATCCCACGATGACAGAGATCACGGTGGAGGTATGGGCAGCCACGGAGGCCCTTTCATTCTCTCCCGCACCGATGTGCCGAGCGACCACGACATTAGCACCCACGGAAAGTCCCATGAACAGATTCACCACCAAAGACACAAAGGCGGTCGTGGTGCCGATCGCGCCAAGGGCATCGGGCTCGGAAGAAAACCCTACCACGATCATATCCGCGGCGTTGTAGAGGGTCTGCAACAAATTGGTACAGATCAAGGGCAAAACGAACACCAACATCTTAGTGAATATGGGGCCGTATGTCATATCTATATCTTGACGTTTTGTCAGTGTCATGATTCCCTTCCCGGCACAATGGCCACTATAAGCGGTTGGCAAGCAACCCCATTATAGCACCGCCCGTTTACGGTGTCAATCACTTTGGAAAAAATAAAAGCGGCGAAGGTTCACTCGCCGCTTTTATCATTATAAGAGAGATTTTTTCCGATCAAGTTTTGCGAACTGACGGCGCACCATCAGCCAAAGCGCGATGCCTGTGAGGGTCCAGGAGATCGGATAGGAAACGTAAATGACCCACAGTTCGGGGAACGCACGGAACACGGTGCAGATCCACACCACGCGCAACGCGCACGTGCCGATAAAGGAGGCCAGCGCGGAATGTGTTGCCTTGCCGAGTCCGCGCATCACGCCCGAGGACGCGTCCATCAGGCCGTACGTCACGAAAAGCGGCCAGCGCCACAGCATACGTGCCTTTGCGGTATCCCACGCGATCGCGGAGAGCACGTCATCCATCTCCTTCACGCCGTACAGCGCAAAGATCGGGACGTGGAGCAGATACAGCACGCCGATCACGGCAACGGCGAACGCGGCATTGAGCAGAGCGCCCGTGAGCGCCACGCGCCGCACGCGATCGTATTTGCAAGCACCCAGATTCTGACTGGTGAAACTCACGATTGCCTGCGTGGCGGAATTCACGGCGGTAAAGGCAAAGTTTTCGACACTGGTGACGGCGGCGTTGCTCTTCACCACGGGTTGATACGCGGCATCGGGAGGTGCCACCATATTGTTCACCTGCAGGATCGAGGACTGGATCAGCATATTGGAGATAGAGAACAGCGAACTCTGTACGCCCGAGGGCAGGCCGATGCGCAAAATCGCCCAGAGTTCCGTCTTGTCCGCGCAAAGCGCGCGAAGCGAAAAGCGACAGGGGCCCTCGTCGCGCATCAGTTTACCGTAGAGCACGGCGGCAGACACGGCGGCGGAAATGCCCGTGGCGATGGCGACACCCTCGACGGAAAGGCCCACCACCAGCACGAAAAAGAGATTGAGCAGGACGTTGAGCACGCCCGAGAGCATCAGCACGGCAAGCGGCGTCGTGGTGTCGCCCTTGGCGCGGTAGATCGCGATCACGTAATTCGACATGGCGTGAAAGGGCAATGCCAAAAAGTAAATGCGCGCGTAAATGACTGAAAGTTCCAGGAGTTTGCCCTCGTTGCCCAGCGTCCGCATCACGAAGGGCGCGATCACAAACCCGATCAGGCCGCCGCTCACACCGGACACAAAACCGAGAACGGTGGCGGTATGCACTGCCTTGGAAGCACGCTCGTCATTTCTCGCGCCCAAGTGCCTTGCGACAACCACGTTGGCACCTACCGACAGTCCGATAAACAGATTGACGATCAGAGCCGTGAAGGATCCCGTAGTACCGATGGCACCCACAGCATCGGGCTCGTTTGACAGGCCTGCGACCACCATATCCGCAGAGTTATAGAACACCTGCAACAGATTGGTCAGGATCACGGGGGCGATAAACAACAGCATTTTGCGAAGGATCGAGCCGTTTACCATATCAATGTCCCTGCGTTTTGCCAGCACCATAAGCGTCCTCCCTTCGCGTTTGTTCGCGTTCATTTTACACCCCGTGGTGCGGGGTGTCAACCCCTTTTGATGATTTCTTACAAAGTTTAAAAAGTCACGTGTTACAAGAAGCCACGCGGCGTGTTCCGCTCGGCTTTCTTCCCCTCATCGCAAAAAACACCCCGTTACGGGTGTTTTTTGCAAGTCAGCCGACCTGCGCGGGGCGCAGGACCACGCACTTCTCGTATGTGCGGAGCTGACTTGTGACGCTGTTGTTGTAATACGAACCGTTTCCGTATTGGAAAGACTCCGGGCCGTTCTGAACAAGCGTCGCCGTTCCCGTTACGGTATCCACTTGTACGAACTCGCCCTTGCCCACGTAGACAAGGAGACGGTAATGGCCGTTCCATTCGCAGAGAATGAGATCACCGAGCATAAAATCGCTCTCGGTATGGATCTGCACGATGTCTGCCAAACGGTGCACCTTGGTGCCACTGTAAAGATTCGGCACAGCCATACCGACAAGCGCACTCTGCTCATTCAGGCCAAAAGAGGTTCCCCACTCCACAAACAGATCGTCCATCACGTTGGCGGCGCTTTCAGGTGCAAAGGGCTCCACACCAACGGCATCGCGCCAGACCACCTCCGCAAAGGCCAAGGGATCGCCAAAGCTTTCTCCCTTTGCGGCGTATTCGCGCGCCTTTTCGGCCACAAGAGTCAGCTGCTCCGAGGCATACGCACCCACGAAATTATTGGGCATAGCTATGTTGACACCGCCAAGCGAGGTCGAGCCGTTTTCGATGTGCGCGCCGACGGTAGCATCCGCCTTCACCTTGGCACTCCAGCGAAGTGTAACACTCCCAAACGGACCGATCGAAAGCGTGGCGGTCAGTTTCTGCCCGTTGGCGGCGATTTTCGAGGAGCCGCCCGTAAAGATCAGCTGATCCGAAAGAATATCCTCAAAAACCACACCCGTATAGGCATTAGAGGAATGGTTTTCAATACGAAGCGTGTAGGTGATCTCCTCGCCGCGCGCAACCGAGGCACGAAGCCCCGGCTCAACACGCTTCTCCATGGAAAGTCCCGCGATCTTCATGCGGTTCTCAGTCTTTTGCGTGGCAGTCAGACCGAGCGCCAGAGGCCGCAGAACACAGAAGTTATGTACCTTGTTCGAGGAAGAACGGAAAATGTAGCGAGAGTTCGTCATATCCGTAAACACAGCATCCGCGCTGAGCTTTTGCACAGTGCCGTAAGTGATCCCCATGGAATCACCGATATCCTTGTTGCCCGTGGGATCCGTAGAGTCGCCGGTCGCCTGACTGCCCGTGCTATGCAAAAACAATCCGTCGCCAACGTAAAGCATGGCGTGGCCCGAGGTGGCACCGTTTTCACCGCGACGCCAAACAAGCACGTCACCCACCTGAAGCATGGCATACACTTGCTCGAGCAGCGCGACCTGCTCGGAGATGGTCTTGTAATTGGCGGTTTCCCAATATCCGACAACGTCGGGGCTCTTGCCGAGATTGCTCTTGGCATAATTGGAATAATTGCCCGTCTGGGGCGAGCGCTCGGCAACGGAAACACCTTGAATGTTCACGCCAAAGGCCTCGTAATACACGGCGTTGACGTAGCTGCTGCAATCCAAGAATAACTGCTGCTGCGCCGTGGCAAGCTCGGGGACGGGATTCTCGTCGCGCCAACGCTGATCGTAATAGATCTGTGCACCCTGACGATAGTAGGAGAATCCTACCTCTTTTACGATATCCTGCTGTGTCTTGATCTCAATGGGCTCCTCCATGCCGCAAAGCCAGGAGGCGTCCAGGATCGTCAGCTGAAAATTGACGCTGTTCGTTGCCGTCACAACCGCGTAGAAATCTGTATCCGTCATTTTTTGGCCCGGATATTTTGCATCGCCGAGGCACTCATCAAAGAAGGCGGTCATCGCGGCAGGCACGTTGGCCGACAGCGTGTTTTGTCTTATACCTATGGCGCGCGCACCGTCGGGCTTGATTGCAGTGAGACTCGTGGCCGCAGGATTCATGGAAAGACGGTGCAACGGCACACCGTCCGAGGTGTTACAATAGGAATTAAACCACACGCTTCCCTTGATACGAACGTAGGTGTAGGCCTCCAGGGTGTTGGCCTTGAAGAAGTCCTTCATCTCTATCCAGTTTTGGAGAGTGACCACGTTATTCAACCGGTAGATCACCCTGTTGCCGCGCGAAACGATCGTTTGCTCTGCACTTTCGGGGTTTCTATCCGAAAAGGTGAGGTAGGTCTTGTTCTCCGACTTGCTGTCCTCAGCGTCGTAGCGCTCGCGCACGACCGTGCCGTACAGACGCACAAGGTCACCCTTTTCATATCCGTATTCCGGGAACGTACCGTAAGTCACGCCCTGTACGGCGATCAGTTGATCGCTCGCCGTGTCCTTGAGGATCAGTTCCTTCTGATACCCCGCGCCCTCGTCGGCAACGCCCGCAAACAATCCTTCCACCAGGACCGTCTCGCCCGCGGCAACGTCGAGCACTGCCTCGGCCACCGAGATGCCTTCTTTCTTGACGTATCCGCAGACCTTACACGTCGCGCCGATCTCGGCTTCTTCCGTTCCGAAATCGTGCTCGCCTCCGTCTGCGTACACCTCGTGTCCGCAGGTCGCGTCCTTCCAGTGCATTCTGGACGAGGTAGACCACGTGTCGGCATATTCGTGCGTATGCTCTTTTGTGCAGGAAGCAAGCGCGGTACAAAGCGTTACCATAAGAAGCAACACGGCAATCCATTTTCTTTTCATCTTTTTTCCTCCGTTTCGGAAAAACTATGCTTATGTCCTCATTGTATCACCTCTCCCGCTTGAAATCTATGCACTTTCTTCAAATGAATTTGCACAATATTCCGATTTTTATTGACAAATTTGTCTAAGTGCGATATAGTAGGGAGGAGGTGATTTTATGGTACTATCACTGGAGGAGCTGGGACGGCACGAGTTTGCGCTTGGCAACATTGAGGCCCTGCGCCGACGTCCCACCTACCGTAGCTGTACGATCCGCCATCGCCAACATAGCGGCTTCCTTTATATCATCAATGGGGCGTGTACGGTCCAAGCGGGCGGCGAGGAGATATCGCTCACCCCGGGCGCGTTGCTCTATCTGCCATACGGCTTATTTCACACCATGACTCTCACCACGCCGCGCATAGAGTTCTATCGTGTGGATTTCAACGTCAAGGTGGGCGACGAGCTTGTCTTATTTTCCACCCATCCCGCCAAGCTGTGCGATACATTACACCACAAAGGGCACGACGCGATCCTGGCGCTTGAGGAGGCCTGCGCCCACGGCAACAACAACATTGTCAAAACCGAGCGTCTTTGCGCCCTCTTTTCCGCACTTTGCCCCACTGCCGCTCCCGTGTATCGCTCCAAGCTTGGTGCCGCCGTGCGCTATCTCGACGAGCATTTTACCGAGCCGCTTGACTGCCGCGCGCTGGCCTCTCTTTGCTTTTTGAGCACGGCACAGTTTTACAATCTCTTCCGCGAACTCCTTGGTATGACACCGCTCGAATACCGCGACACATTGCTGCTGCGCCGCGCCAAGGCACTGCTCACCTCCGACGAGGTCACTGTGACGGAGGCGGCGAGTCTGCTCGGCTTTTCCAGCGTGGCTTATTTCAGCAGATTCTTCAAAAAGCACGTGGGGCTCGCCCCCTCCGCCTTTGCCGAACAGCAAAAGGCACTTTGAGCCGCGATGCATAAGACCCCTGACGGGTGTGTTTTTTCGCGGTTTATATTGACTTTTACCCCTACTTTTGAGATCATAAAAGCAAGAAAAGGAGCGTGATGAAAATGCGCTGTGAAATAGATAAACTTTTTGACACGATCGACGCAATGAGCGGGGAGTACGTAGATTTCCTGCGGGATATCTGCAACATCGAGACGCCCTCCGAGGACAAAGCGGCACTGGATCGCATGGCCGACACCGTGGAGAAATTCACGCGTGAAAAGGGCTTCAAGGTGGAGCGCATTCCCTTTGAAAAATGCGGCGATTTTCTGCTGATCGATCTGAACGAGAGTGCACCGCGCGGTGCTTTCTTTATGGCACACATGGATGTGGTGCAGGCCAAGGGGCTCTTTGGCGATCCGCCCGTTCGCGTGGAGGGCGACCGCATGATCGGCCCCGGCACCATCGACTGCAAGGGCGGTATTGCCATTGCACTTCTCGCGATGGAGGCACTGCGCGCACAGGGCTATAACAAGCATTTGCGACTGTTGCTCACCTCGGACGAAGAGGTCAGCAACGTCTTTGGCGGTGAGCGCGAGCTCGCACTCATCAAGGAGGTGGCGGCGGGCTTCCCTGCCGCGCTGAACTGCGAGGTGTCACATGAGGGAGAGGTCGTGATCTCCCGTAGCGGCATCATTCGCGCCAACATCACTGTGCGCGGCGTCAGCGCGCACGCAGGCATCGCCTACTTCAAAGGAAAGAACGCCATCGAAGAAATGGCGCATAAGATCCTGCGGCTACAGGGCGCCAGCCGCGAGGGCGGCACCACCTACAGCTGCGCACTGATCTCGGGCGGCAAAAAGCTGAATATCGTGCCCGACGAATGCACGCTTGGCATTGACGTGCGTGTGCGCTCGCTGGAGGCCATGGAAAAGGCGCGCGAGTTTATTCGCGCAGTCACAGACGAATGCACGGTCGCGGGAACGAGCGCCACACTGGACTTTGTTTCGATCCGCGCGCCCATGGTGCGCGATGAAGCGGGTGAAGCGCTGTTCCGCTCACTTTGCGACGTGAGCGAGCGCCATGGTCTTGGCTCGCTTGTGGCCATTGAATCGGGCGGCGGCTCGGATTCCGCATACACGCAAGCGGCAGGCGTGCCCAGCATTTGCGCGGTAGGCGCTTGCGGAGAGCATTGCCACACCGATAAGGAATACGCCGAGATCCCCTCGATCTCAGCACGCGCCAAACTGCTCGCGGCATATTGTGCAGAACAGTAAAGAACGGGTATGAAAAAGAAGAAAAAGAAAAACAATCACAAACAAGGAAACAAACGGAAGAACAACCGCCCGAGCATACCGGAACAGATCTGGATGTGGGCGCTTGTCGTCCTTTGCGTGGTGGGCCTTACCGTGGCCGCGGTGCTTATATTCTCGCCCGACGAACCGCACGAGGATCACGACCATTCGGACGGGGACGGTATCGAATATGCCGCAGATTGCACCGTATTCGATTCCTCGGGCAAGGAACTGAAACTCTCAGAACTGCGCGGCAGACCCGTGGTGGTCAATTTCTGGGCCACGTGGTGCCCGTACTGCTTGCAGGAAATGCCCGAATTTGAGGCGGCCTTTCAAAAGTACGGCGACGAGGTCGTGTTTTTGATGGTCAACGCCACCACCACAAACGGCGAAACACAGCAAAAAGCCAAAGCGTATATCGAGGAGATGGGATATACCTTCCCCGTTTACTACGATCTTGGGGGCTCCGCCATCTCGGCGCACAACGTGACGTCCTATCCCGTTACACTCTTTCTCAATGCGGACGGATCGCTGAATGACACGAAGGTGGGTATGCTGACCGCAGAACTGCTGGAACAAGGTATTCAAAATATCAAATGAGCCGTAATGGGGCAAGAAAACGCACTCTTTTGATCCAAATTGCCCTCGTGCCACGAACTTTTTTTGAAAAGGGGCTTGCAAAAGCCATAAGAATGTGGTATAATACCTCTGTTGCACAGGGGTATAGCTCAGCTGGTAGAGTACTGGTCTCCAAAACCAAGGGTCGTGGGTTCGAATCCTTCTGCCCCTGCCAAAACAGAAAAGGGTGGTCGAAAGACCACCCTTTTCTGTTTTGGCAGGGGCAGGAGCCTGAAGAATCGCGTAGCACTGTAAGTGCGGCGTGGGGAAGCCGCCCGGTTTCGCAAAGCGAACGGCATCGGTGATGCCGAGGGCTGCTTCACAGCAAGCCCCTTGGGCTTGCGTGACGAATCCCTTCTGCCCCGGATGCTCACAGACCATCCTCTTTTGTTTTGTTGGGACAGGAGTGATATAAAAACCCCTTGCGTAGTAAGAGGGTGGGAAGGCGCGAAGTGTCCTTCGGCGCAAGTCGAAGACTGCGCATGAATCACTTCTGCCCTCGCATTGTTAACAAATGGAACATTTTACAACTTTTTTGTACCATAACGCCCTTTGCACAGAGAAAAAGGATTGCATTGTCCGCGAAAACGAGGTATAATGATAATAAAGTAAAGTTGAACAGGAGGATGGGTCCATGCAAGAGAAAAACATACTTTCTTTGCCCGAAAGAGATTGCGGCGCGCAAATTCTTGACATCATCCGAAACACCCGCGACGAGGACGAGATCAGAGTTCAACTTCAGGAATACCACGAAAACGATATCGCAAGCGTTTTCGAAGAACTTACCGCCGAGGAGCGCGAGCACTTGTACAACATTCTCGGTAGCGAGATGATCTCCGAGGTCGTTCCCTTCCTGGACGACGCGGGAGAATACCTTTCCGAGATCGATGCGGACGACGCGGCCGACATCATTGAGCAAATGGACGCCGATGAGGCCTTTGAAGCGCTGGACGATCTGGACGAACAAACGAGAAGCGAGATCCTGGAACTCGTTGAGAACACCGAGATCAAGGAAGACATCGAACTGATCGACTCCTACGAGGACGATGAATTCGGTAGCCGCATGAGCACGAATTTCATTGCCGTAAAGCGGCATAAAACCATCAAGGAAACGATGCGTTCCGTGGTAAACGAGGCCGCCGAAAACGATAACATCTACACGATATTCGTGGTGAACGAGGACGATTCGTTTTACGGCGTGATCGATCTCAAGGATCTGATCGTTGCCAGAAGCAACGTGGACCTTGAAACGCTGATCTATACGAACTTCCCCTTTGTGTATGACAAGGAGAGCATCTCGGAAAACATCGAGCGCTTGCGCGGATATTCTGAGACCATGATTCCCGTTCTCTCATCGGAAGACAACGCATTGCTCGGCGTGATCACGTCTATGGACATTGTCGAGCTCGTGGACGAGGAGCGCGGCGAGGACTACGCAAGACTGGCGGCCATGACCTCGGAGCAGGAACAGGGCGAAACGCTTTTTACCAGTATGAAAAAGCGCGTGCCGTGGCTCATCGTATTGCTCTTTATGGGACTTGCGGTATCCGCAGTCGTTGGTGTTTTCGAAAGCGTGGTGGACGCCCTGCCTATGATCGTTTCCTTCCAATCCCTGATCCTCGGAATGGCGGGCAACGTGGGCACGCAGTCGCTTGCGGTTACGGTAAGAACGCTTGGCGACGGTGAGGACAACGGTTGGAAAAAGCAGTTGCTCACGATCTTGGCGGAGGTCCGCATTGCGCTGTTGAACGGACTCGTTCTCGGCGCCATCTCCTTTGCGATCGTCAGTGTTTACCTCTTTGCCTTTGCATCCTACACGTCCGGATTCGTATTTGCTGCCGCAGGATGCGTGGGTCTTGCCATGTGCTTTGCTATGGCCATTTCGGGCCTGACGGGCGCGGCCATTCCGACGTGTCTGTATCGGCTCGGCATCGACCCCGCCGTGGCATCGGGCCCGCTGATCACAACGATCAACGACCTTGTTGCCGTGCTCAGCTACTACGGTCTTGCCTGGGCATTGTTATTAAATTTATGAAAAAAGCCCCCGTTCGGGAGCTTTTTTGCTTTATTGAAGCAAAATTGATGCAGGCTCCGTTGTACGATGCCTGTGCATTGGGCTTTACTTCTTCAATACTTTTTTGCACCAAGTGCGCTTGCCGCAGTTCGGGCACTTTAAGTAGCGCGTGGTACCGCGGTGCATGGCCCACAGTGCTTCCGAGTAAGTCGGCACAATATCGTGGCCGCAATTCTTGCACTTGTATGCACCTACGCTCACTTCAAGTTTCAATGCATAGAAGCAAGGAATCAAAAACACAACGCTGATGCCAAGTATGGCAACAAGCTGCCAAGCGCCCTCTGGTATGAGGAACGCGGCAATAGCCAAACCGCCAAGCAACGCGATCATGCTGACGGTCATGATGACCCACATCGCTCTCCAGACCGTTTTGTTTTTTTGCTCCAATTCCTTGGCCATATCCAGCAAAAGCTGTTCGTTTTTCTGATTATTGTTTTCCATCGTAATGTTCTCCCCACTCAATAATTCGTTTACGCTGATGCCCAGAATATCACATAGTTCAAGCATAATGGAAGAATCTGGCATGGCAATGCCTCTTTCCCACTTGGATACTGCCTTGTCGGTGATCCCCAGTTTTTCCGCCAACTGCATTTGCGTTAATTTTTTCTGTTTTCTGCACTCGGCGATAAATTTTCCTATTTTCAGTTGATCCATGAATCTTCCTCCCTTCGCATTCAGTATAACCGATCCATTGCCCAAAGTACACCTACCGTTGGTTTAGTGGGGAAAAATCAACCGTCGGTAGGGCAAATCAACTTTCGGTACGTCAACAAAAGTATTATACCGCAATTTCACCCGAAAGTAAACCCCGCTAACAAAAGCCGTCCGGGCCCAAAAGCGCCATTGACAATTTGCCTTGTCGCATTGTATAATAAAAGCATAACAATACAGCAAAGGCGGTATTTGCTTTATGAGAAACAAATTCAAAATGTTGCTCTCGGTGCTTTTGGTCTGCGTGATGCTGACGGGTTTGCTTCCCGCCACCGCCGCGTCGGCGAACACAGGGCTGGACTTTGACGATCTGGGCACCTATACCACCGCGGATACGGAAATGCTGTTGCCCGCAACGTATGAGGCAACCGTCTTTTTCCCCGCTGATTACAGCGGCAGAGGCGGCGTGATCGTCGGCGATTATGCGGGAGACAAGGTACCGCTGTTCAATTTTGAAATACACAATAGCGGCAGACCCCGTCTTTACATCAACGATAAGGATCTTGTCAATTACAACGTGATCTTCACCGACGTCAACGTCTACAACGGCAAACCGACGCACATTGCCATCACTGTGGATCACGCATCGGGTGTATGGCGTTGCTATGTGGACGGCGTTCTGAAACAGACCATTGAAACGGCCGCACCCGAACCCTTTGTGGTTGCCTCAAAATTTATGATGGGCGGCGACTTCCGCGAAGGAAACACGCAGTACTTTAAAGGCTCGCTCCTGGGCCTTTCGTTGTACAAGGACGTAAGAAGCCCCGAGGAGATCGCCGCAGACGCATCGGGAAATGCGCTTGATATAAACGATCTGATCTGCGGGTATGATCTCTCCGACGTCAGCGCGGGAAGCCGCCCTGACAGCGTGAGATCCCAGCCCACGCGGTGGTACGATTTCACGTATTACTCAGATTGGGTCAAAACCGTTCCCGCACCCGAGGAGTATGCGTACTCCTTTGCCGTGATCGGCGACATTCAATCGCTCACCTACTATTACCCCGATCAATTGAACACGCTCTACGATTGGATCCGCGACAATGCCGAGAGCAAGAAGATCAAATACGCGATCGGTCTCGGTGACGTCACGGACAAGAACAAAGAAGTGGAGTACGAGCGCGTGGTCGAAGCGTATGAAAAGATCGACGGCGTTGTCCCCTTCTCGATCATTCGCGGCAATCACGACAGATCGGGAACCTCCAGTGCGAACTTTGACAGTTACATCACGCAAGCCAGATACGGCGACGAGATCACGGGCGCGTATGACGGCTCGATGCTCAACACCTACCGTATTCTGCAGGTGGGTAACGTCAAGTACCTGTTTATGAACCTGGACTTTCTGCTCAAGGACGAGGTGCTGGATTGGGCGAATGACGTCATTTCGCAAAACAGCGACTGCCGCGTGATCGTTTCCACGCACATTTATATGACGTACAAGGGTGCGTACTATTCGCTTGAAGGCACAAGCGGCATCGGCACCAAGTACAGTTGTGAAAACAACGGCGAAGATCTGTGGAACAAGGTGCTCAGCAAGCACGAAAACGTGGTGATGCTGCTTTGCGGTCACAACCCCACCGATAACATCTATCAAAGAACCAAAACGGGCGATCACGGCAACAAGGTGACCGAGATCCTGATCGATCCGCAGACCACTGACAAGAATTACGGCGGAACGGGTCTTGTGGCGATGTTTTACTTCTCCGAGGACGGCAAACAACTCGAAGTGCAGTACTACTCCACCGCCAAGGACGCCTATTTCAAGAGTAATAATCAGTTCAAACTGACGCTTGACGTGCCCGAGACAGAGCCCTCGAATCCCAACCAGCCCGACGGTGACAGCAACCAGATGGGTGACAACAACAACCCGAATAACAACACCCAGGGTGGCGACTCCAACCAATCGGAAGCCGACAGATCCGATAAGGCGCCTCCCCTGCCCAGCCGTACGGAACTCATCATCATGATCGCGGCGGGGGCGGCGGTCTTGCTTGTGGGTGTCGTGCTTGTGATCGTCATCATCAAACGAAAAAGATAACGGTACGCCGTTTTCAAATCGGAAAGGATCTTGCAACATGAAATTTGACTTCACGGAAGCGTTGCTCGCACTGATCAGATCTGCGGGCGAGATCTTCCGCACCGCACACGAAGAATTGGGTGTGAACGTGACCTCCAAGGAGGGCTATGCCAATTTTGTGACCGCGTATGACGTGAAAACACAGCAATTCCTCATCGACGGCATTCGCACGCTCGTGCCCGACGCGGTTTTTATCGCGGAAGAAAAGGAAAATGACGCCGTAATGGCCCACGCCGAGCACTGCTTCGTTATCGACCCCATCGACGGTACTACAAACTTCATATACGGCTATCAACACTCCTCGGTTTCGGTGGGGTTGCTCTCGCACGGGGAGGTAGTGTGGGGCGCTGTTTACGATCCGTTCCTTGGTGAAATGTTCCATGCCGTAAAGGGCGAGGGCGCTTTTTTGAACGGACGTCCCATTCACGTGTCGAACCGCGATATGCAAAACGGCCTTTGCGCATTTGGCACGGCCGCCTATGAGCGGGACGTGTTGGGTAACGCCACCTTTGCACTTTGCCGCGCCGTGTTTGACAAATGCGCGGACTTGCGGCGGTGCGGCTCTGCCGCGCTGGACCTTGCGTGGTTGGCGGCGGGCAGAAACGATCTGTTTTTTGAGTGCAAACTCTCCCCTTGGGACTTTGCCGCCGGCTCGCTCCTGATCAAGGAGGCGGGCGGCGTGATCAGCAATATGGCGGGAGATCCCCTCACTTTTGATCGCTCACACGGCGTGATCGCGGCAAACGGGTGCATTTATCCCGAATTGCTTGCCACGGCGAGATCTGTATTACAATAAAAAATGCTCCGTCCTCTCGGACGGAGCATTTTTTTATAGCGGTAATCTTCTTCTGTATACCGTTGTGGCACATACACCGTTTGCCACGTTGTTTTCCACGGCGACCTTGCCGTTTACGATCACAGCGCGAAGTCCCTCGTTTTGACGGCTGAAATCCTTAAAATCGCTACCGTCCGCGATCGTTTTGGGATCGAACAGACAAAGGTCTGCGTCCATACCGACCGCAATTTTTCCCTTGCCCGAAAGTCCGTACACGTGTGCGGGGAGTGAGGTCATTTTGCGGATCATTTCGGGGAGCGTGACCACGCCGCGCTCACGCACGTAGCGACCGAGCGCACGCGGGAAGGAGCCGCGCAATCTCGGGTGATATGCAATGTTGTCACCCTTCGTTGCGGAATCCGTGCCGATCATGGTGCGCGGGTGCTTCATGACGTATTCCACATCCTCCTCGCACATGGTGAAATAGATACCTCTGACGTTTCCACGGGACGCGCGGATCAGGTCAAAAGCGACCTCGATCTGCTCCGTTACACCGCGCATTTCGGCAATCTCACTGATGCGCTTACCGCACAGTTCGGGCTCGAGTTTATACTCGCCGATCATAATGTGGCTAAGGTCATTTCCGTATCTTCCGTAAAACCATTCCTTGATGTTGGCCACCACCTTTGGTTTATCCAAAAGATCCAACGCGTTCTTGGTGCCCTCGGGGTGGAATTGCTTGGGGATCATCGCGGCAGGGAGCATATTGCTTGACGCGACGTAGGGGTAAACGTCAAAGTAAATGTCCGCACCGTTCGCATTGGCCCGGTCCACCATAGCCATCGACTCCTTTACCCTGCCCCAGTTCCACTTGCCCGCACTCTTGTGATGCGAGAACACGGCACGGCAACCCGCAAACTGTATGGCGTCAAGATACTCCTGAACGGCCTCTAAAAGTTGATCGCCCTCGTTGCGGATATGAGAGGCAAGCATACCGCCGCATTCCGCCGCCGTTTTAGCAAGTTCCATGACCTCCTCGGTCGTGGAATAACAACTCGGCGCGTAGATCAGGCCATAGGAAAGACCGAGCGCGCCCGCTTGCATACACTCGCGGAGCAGGGCCTTCATATTCTCAAGTTCCGCCTTCGTGGCGGCGCGCTTTTCCGTACCCATTACGGCACATCTGAGCGTTCCGTGACCCACGAGCATCGCACCGCCCGAGCCAAGACCGCTTTTCTCAACTTGCGAAAACAGCGCCTCTATCGAAAGTTCCTTTCCTTCTTTTGTTTTGGGGGCAACGGAGGAGCCGCACTGTCCCGCAATCGAAAAGGTGATGCCCTGCTCCAATTTTTCGCGCTGGTCGGGCTGTATGAGCCAGGTTCTGTCCGAGTGGCTGTGCGAGTCGATAAAACCGGGACTGAGCACAAGGCCCGTTCCGTCGATCACACGCGCGGCTTCCTCATTTACCCTACCAACGGTAACGATTTTCCCGTTTTTTACGGCAACGTCGCCCACAAACGCGGGTGCGCCCGTTCCGTCCAGAATATCCGCGTTTTTTATCAAAAGATCCAACATAATATCACCCCTTGAAGATACTGTATACGGCGTATACAAGCAATGCCGCGATCACGGCAAAGGAAATGTATTTTACAAATTTCGCGCCCCTCTTGGCCGCAAGCGATGCACCGATGTAACTGCCGAGGATATTGGCCGCCGAGCAAGGCAGGGCGATGGCATACAACACGTCACCGTGCAACATATAGGTGATCATCGCCGTCAGGTTGGAGACCACGATGATCAGTTTGCCGTTTCCTCCACCCACGCGAAGATCGTACTTCATCAAAAGTGCGAACAAGAGGATCGCCACCGTACCGCCACCGGGTCCGAAAAATCCGTCGTAAAACCCGAGCATGAGGCCGATACTAAGCCCCATTGCAAGCGTTTTTGGGGCAAACGGCTGTCGGCGCTGTGTATAGTGGTCGATCGCAATTCGGCCCGAGAACACGGTCAGCACAAGCACAAAGCCCATTGCCACGGCGATGATCACGCGCTTAGTACCGTCCTCAAGCCCCAGCATGATCTGCGTGGAAATAAAGGATCCCACGATGGCGGTCGCGGCTGCAGGCAACGCCTGTTTAAAATCCACAAGCCCGCCCTTGGCGTATCGGAAGAGCGACGCGGAAGTGCCAAGACAACTCTGCATTTTATTGCACGCGTATGCCGAGGAGATCGGAAGACCTGCGATCAGATAGGAAGGCAGTGCGATCATACCGCCACCGCCCGAGATGCCGTCCACGATACCTGCAATCAGCAACGTGGGGCAAAGAAATAGCAACTGCTGCCAAAGTTCCATTTTCGCTTCTCTCCTTGCTTTTCCGCGTAGTATTCGAGGGGCATCAATATCGGCCACCCCGACGCACCGGCATTGGGCGGCCAAGCATCATAGAAGGCAGTATTACCCATCTCCCTTGCATTGATGACTTTCAGCACCTTCATTATATATAATAAAAAAGCGCTTGTCAAGGAAAAGTACCGAAATGGATCGAAAAAAGCAGACCTTTCACGATTTTGCGAAAGGTCTGCCTTTGTCACGGCTTGATACCGCCCGTGGTCTCCACAATATCGGCGCCAACGGCAAGGGCTCTTGCCATTTCCTCGTCATCACCGAGGATCCAGATGCCGAGTTTTAAGCCGCGCGCCTTGATGGCCGCCGCCAGTTCGGGGCTGACGGGGGGACGCTTGCACCAGGACACCATAGGCGTGCCCATATGCATCCAAACAGTCACGGTATGTCCCTTGGAAATGGCGGCGAGTTTATCAAGCGTTGCCTCGTCTACGTCGCCGTCATAATGCAACGGCGCTTCGGGAAAACGCGCACCGTACGCGGCCAGATAGCTCACCTTAGTAGAGGTGAGTCCCACCTTTGTAAGGTCCGCGTGGCGCTCGATGATGTCCCAGAGTTCCCCTTGCTGTCCCTCGCTGAAGCACTCGAACACGTTGTCGATCTTACCCTCGATGCCCTGCACGCGCAGGAAGTCAAGCACCTGTGCGAACGTGGGGATATGCTCACCCGTGAAACTTTTCTCGTACCATTCACCCACATCCACCTCGGAAAGCTCGGCGAAGGTGACGTCGCGGATGTCGCACTTGTTCTCAAACGCCTTTCCGTTGATGCGCCCCGTGCGGTTGAGCGTCATATCGTGATGGACCACCCAGACACCGTCCTTGGTGCATTTCGGATCAAACTCAATGATATCGTAGCCCTGCTCCACGGCAAGGCGGAAGGCCGCCATCGTATTCTCAGGCGCCTCGGTGCACACACCGCGGTGTGCCTGCAATCTGCAATTCGTATCGCGATACATATCTTCTCCTTGTGAAAACCCCGTCCGCGCACCAAAAGGGCATGGACGGGGCGAGTTTTAGTGATTATTCGTAGAGTTTACCCATCTTCTGGAGGCGCTCGTAACGGGCCTTTGCATTCTCCTCTGCCTTAGCGAAGAGCGTCTGGGCACGATCCGGGAAGGACTGTGCAAGACGTGCATAGCGTGCCTCGTTGGCGATGAATGCCTGGTAATCGGCAGTGGGCTCGCCGCTGTCGATAGTCAGTTTGTTCTTCTCCAGCGTGGGGTTGTAGCGGAACATATTCCAGTAGCCGGCCTCTACTGCCTTCTTCATCTCAAGTTGGCAGTTCTGCATGCCGCCCTTCTTGATACCGTGCATCTCGCAGGGAGCGTAACCGATGATCAGGGAAGGACCGTTGTAGGCCTCGGCCTCAGTGAGGGCCTTGAGAAGCTGGTTCATATTCGCACCCATTGCGACCTGTGCCACGTAAACGTAACCGTAGGACATTGCGATCTCTGCCAGATTCTTCTTGCCGATCGCCTTACCTGCCGCCGCGAACTGTGCCACCTGGCCGAGGTTGGATGCCTTGGATGCCTGTCCGCCCGTGTTGGAGTACACCTCGGTATCGAATACCATGATGTTGACGTCCTCACCCGAAGCGAGCACGTGGTCAAGACCGCCGAAGCCGATATCGTATGCCCAGCCGTCGCCACCGAAGATCCACATGGACTTCTTGGCAAGATAATCCTTTTCAGCGAGGATCTTCTGTGCCTTCTCACAACCGCATGCCTCGAGAGCCGCAACCATTGCCTTGGTTGCGTCTGCGTTTGCCTTGCCGTCGTTGTAGGTCTCGATCCACTTTGCGCAAGCGGCCTTTACGTCCTCGTTCGTGCCGGTAGCAATGATATCCTCAACGTAGCCCTTCAGACGCTCGCGAATGGTCTTCTGACCAAGGAACATACCAAGACCGTGCTCGGCGTTGTCCTCGAACAGGGAGTTTGCCCAAGCGGGACCCTTGCCCGTTTCACGGTTGACCGTGTAGGGCGTGGAGGGAGCGGAGCCACCCCAGATAGAGGAACAACCCGTTGCGTTGGAGATATACATACGCTCGCCGAAGAGCTGGGTAACAAGACGTGCATAGGAGGTCTCGGCACAACCTGCGCAGGAGCCGGAGAACTCAAGCAGGGGCTGCTTGAACTGGCTGCCCTTGATGGTTGCGTTGATCAGCTCGGGCTTCTCGGAAACGTTGGCAACAGCATAGTCGAATGCCTCCTGCTGGCCTGCTTCCATCTGGCTTGCCTGAGTGGTCATATAGATTGCGTAGTTCTCCTTGTTGGGCTTCTCGCCGGCGGCGGCCGCCTTCTTGTCAACGTTCTGGTTGACGGGGCATGCCTTTACGCAAAGGGTACAACCCATGCAGTCCAGAGGAGAAATCGCCACGGTGAACTTGTAGTCCGTCTTCATCACGGGCTTGTCCGCGAACTTGGTGGACTTGGGTGCCTTCTTGGCCTCGGCCGCGGTCATTGCGAAGGGACGGATCGTAGCGTGAGGACATACGAAGGAGCAGTTGTTACACTGGATACAGTTCTTGGGGTTCCATACGGGAACGTTTACGGCAACACCGCGCTTCTCGAATGCGGCAGCGCCCTGAGGCAGCGTGCCGTCCACGTAAGGCGTGAAGGCGGAAACGGGGAGACTGTCGCCGTTCATCTTGCCCACGGGAAGCAGTACCTTGTTGACGTAATCGGCAAGACCCTCGCGATCACTCTTCACGGGCTTTACGGCCTTGTCCTTGCCTGCGTTCTTCCAAGCGGCGGGAACGTCGACTTGAACGAGCGCATCCTTGCCCATTTCGATTGCCTTGTGGTTCTGTGCCACGACTTCCTCGCCGAACTTGGAGTAGGACTTGGTGGCCATCTTCTTCATATACTCGATCGCGTCAGCGGCGGGCATAATGTTGGCAAGTGCGAAGAAAGCGGACTGCAGAACGGTGTTCTTTACCTTGGGGTTGCCGACTTCCTTTGCGGCAATCGAGGTTGCGTTGATGATATAGAACTTGATACCGTTGTTGGCGATATAGGCCTTAACCGAGTTGGGAAGCTTTGCATCAAGCTCGTCCACGCTCCACTGGCAGTCCAGAAGGAAGGTGCCGCCGGGTTTCACGTCCTGAACGATCTTGTAGCCCTTGAGCAGGTAGGACACGTTGTGGCAAGCCACGAAGTTTGCCTTGGTGATATAGTAGGGCGACTTGATCGCCTTGTCACCGAAGCGCAGGTGGGAAATGGTCACGCCACCCGTTTTCTTGGAGTCATACTGGAAGTATGCCTGAATGTTCTTGTCGGTGTGGTCACCGATGATCTTGATGGAGTTCTTGTTTGCACCGACGGTACCGTCGCCGCCAAGACCCCAGAACTTGCAGGAAATGGTGCCTTCGGGAGCCGTATCGGGAGCGACCTTCTCCTTGAGAGAAAGACCCGTTACGTCGTCCACGATGCCAATGGTGAAGTTGTGCTTGGGCTCGCGCTTCTTGAGGTTCTCGAAAACGGCGAAGATGGAAGCGGGTGTGGTATCCTTGGAACCAAGACCGTAACGGCCGCCAACGACCTTTGCCTTTACGCCCTGCTGTGCAAGAGCGGTGACAACGTCAAGGTACAAGGGCTCGCCCAGAGCGCCAGGCTCCTTGGTGCGGTCAAGCACTGCGATCTTCTTTGCAGTTGCGGGGATTGCGGCGGCCAGACGGTCTGCGCAGAAAGGACGGTACAGACGGACCTTAACAAGACCAACCTTCTCGCCTGCGGCCATCATGTAGTCGATGACCTCCTCGGCAACGTCACAAACCGAACCCATGGCAACGATCACGCGATCTGCCTCGGGATGTCCATAGTAGTTGAAGAGTTTGTAATCGGTTCCAAGCTTGGCGTTGACCTTGTCCATATACTCCTCGACCACTGCGGGAAGTGCGGCGTAGTAGGAGTTGCAGGCCTCGCGGTGCTGAAAGAAGATATCACCGTTCTCGGCGGAGCCGCGGAGTACGGGATGCTCGGGGTTGATGGAACGGGCGCGGAATGCGGCGATCGCATCCTTGTCCACCATCTCCTCCAGATCCTTGTAGTCCCAAGCGGCGGTCTTCTGGATCTCGTGAGAGGTACGGAAGCCGTCGAAGAAGTTGAGGAAGGGTACGCGGCCCTTGATGGTAGCAAGGTGTGCCACGGCACCAAGGTCCATGATCTCCTGCTGGTTGGTCTCTGCCATCATAGCAAAGCCCGTCTGACGGCAAGCGTACACGTCAGAGTGGTCACCGAAGATGTTGAGTGCGTGAGACGCCACGCAACGAGCGGAAACGTGGATCACGCAGGGAAGAAGTTCGCCTGCGATCTTGTACATATTGGGGATCATCAGAAGCAGACCCTGAGAAGCGGTGTAGGTGGTGGTCAGAGCGCCTGCGGCAAGAGAGCCGTGCACGGCACCTGCAGCACCCGCCTCGGACTGCATCTCCATCACGTTGACGCGATCACCGAAAATGTTGCGTGCAGGACCGCCGAGAATGCTCTTGTCGGTTGCAGACCAGGTGTCGGTCACCTCTGCCATGGGGCTGGAGGGGGTGATGGGGTAGATGGCAGCAACCTCGGTGAACGCATAGGATACGTGCGCCGCGGCGGTATTACCATCCATTGAAATCTTTTTTCTTTCGATAGCCATTGGTAAAAATGCCTCCCTTTTTTCGTTTCTATATGAATATAAAAATATGCCACTACATATAATAACACTTTTTTTCTTGCTTGTAAAGAGGAAATACATTCATTTTTTGGGCAACGGTAAAAGAATGTGACAAAACCGCGTTTTTTTCTCAAAAACAAAGCCGTTTTCGGTGTTTAATACGTGGGGGAATCCAGGAACCACTCACCGTT
>JAZSGQ010000081.1:0-2883 GCA_045532805.1 Eubacteriales bacterium | reverse complement strand
GACCGAACTGCTTGAGCAGATCGCAAAGAACAAGTAAAACCGTACCGCCGTCCGTGAAAACGGGCGGCGGTTTTCCTTTCATTTGGTAAAAAAATGTATTTTTGGCAAAAATTTAACGAAAGCCCCTTGCGTATCGCGCGCGAATGTGATATAATAATTATGTTTGGACAAATCCGAAAAATGAAAGGTGGAACTGACATGACCTACAACAAGAAAACGATTGAAGATATTGCCGTTGCCGGCAAAAAGGTAATCGCACGTTGCGATTTCAACGTTCCCATGAAGGACGGCGTGATCACCGACGATAAGCGTATCGTTGGCGCACTGCCCACCATCAAGTACCTGCTGAACCAGGGCGCCGCTGTGATCCTTTGCTCTCACTTCGGCCGTCCCCACAACGTATTTAACGAAAAACTCAAACTCGACAAGAAGGAAAAGAAGAAGGTAGAGGCGCTTCCCGCTGAGGAGCAGGCCGCCGCCGAGGCAAAGTTCCTTGAGGCCGCAAAGAACGACGATAAGAAGTTCTCCCTTGCTCCCGTTGCCGCTCGTCTTTCCGAGTTGCTTGGTATCGAGGTCAAGATGGCAAAGGACGTGATCGGTCCCGACGCCAAGGCCAAGGCTGCAGCCCTTCAGGCAGGCGAGGTCCTGTTGCTTGAAAATGTTCGTTTCCATGCAGAGGAGACCAAGAACGATCCTGCGTTTGCCAAGGAACTGGCTTCCATGGCAGAGATCTACGTCAACGATGCATTCGGCACCGCACACCGCGCACACGCAACCACCGCAGGTCTTGCGGATTACCTGCCCGCTGTTTGCGGCTACCTGATCCAGAAGGAGATCTCCGTGATGGGCGGCGCACTGGCCGATCCCAAGCGTCCCTTCGTGGCGATCCTGGGCGGCGCAAAGGTTTCTGATAAGATCGGCGTGATCAACAATCTCATCGAGAAGGTCGACACGCTCATCATCGGCGGCGGTATGGCTTACACCTTCTTCAAGGCACAGGGCCATGAGATCGGTACTTCCATCTGCGAGCACGACAAGATCGATCTTGCGCTTGAGTTGATGGAGAAGGCAAAGAAGCACGGCGTAAACTTCATGCTTCCCATTGACAACGTGATCGGCGAGGCATACGACGAGAATACCACGCCCCGTGAGGTCGATTCCGACGACATTCCCGATGGATGGATGGGTCTTGACATCGGCAAGAAGTCGCAGGCGCTCTTCGCTAACACGCTCGTTGGCGCAGGCACCGTGATCTGGAACGGCCCGATGGGCGTTTCCGAGTGGAAGAACTTTGCCGCGGGCTCCGAGACGGTTGCCAAGGCAGTGGCCGAGTCGGGTGCGATCTCCATCATCGGCGGCGGCGACTCCGCGGCGGCTGTGGAGAAGCTGGGCTACGCCGACAAGATGACGCACGTTTCCACGGGCGGGGGCGCGTCGCTTGAGTTCCTTGAGGGCAAGACTCTTCCCGGTATTGCTTGCCTGCTTGACAAATAATTCGATTCAAAGGAGAATACAAATGAATCCCGCAAAGAGAAGAACAGTGATCGCAGGCAACTGGAAGATGAACTTCACGCCCGCTGAGGCAACTGCCTTTATCAATGAGATCAAGCCCCTTGTGGCAGGCAAGGATAACTGCGACGTTATCTTCTGCGCTCCCTATGTGACCATTACCGCCGCTATGGAGGCCGCCAAGGGCTCCAATATCGTGATCGGTGCCGAGAACGTGCACTTTGCCCAAAAGGGTGCTTACACGGGCGAGGTTTCCGCCGAGATGCTGAAGGCCATCGGCGTGGACACCGTGATCATCGGCCACTCCGAGCGTCGCCAGTACTTTGGCGAGACCGACGAGACCGTCAACCTTCGCACCAAGGCCGCGCTTGCCGCAGGTATGCGCGTGATCCTTTGCATGGGTGAAGTCAAGGAACAGCGTCTTGCAGGCATCACCAACGAGGTGTGCGCTATGCAGATCAAACTGGACCTCGCAGGTATTCCTGCCGAGGATATGAAGAATATCATCATCGCTTACGAGCCCGTCTGGGCGATCGGTACGGGTCTGACCGCTACCCCCGAGCAGGCAGAAGAGACCTGTGGTGCGATCCGCGAGGTGCTTGCAGAACTGTACGGCAGTGAGGTTGCCGAGGCAACCACCATTCAGTACGGAGGCTCGATGAACGACGGCAACGCCGCAGAACTGCTTGCCAAGCCCAACGTAGACGGCGGTCTGATCGGTGGTGCGTCCCTTGTGGCAACCAAATTTGCCGCTATCGTGGACGCCGCACAGTGATAGGGAACCGATGGCTAACTATCGCAGAGGCAGAATCAACGATGAAATGCAAAAGGCGCTGGCCGAGATCATTCGAGAGGTCAAGGACCCCCGCGTGAGCGATGCATTCATCAGCATTACGGGTGCCGACGTGACGCCCGATCTCAAATACGCCAAGATCTATTATTCCGCGTTGCGCGGCGATAAGAAAGAGGTGTATCTGGGCCTGAAATCTTCGTCCGGCTTTATTCGCCGTATGGTGGCACAGCGCATGAATCTGCGCGTCACTCCCGAACTTACCTTCGTTCAGGACGATTCCATTGCATACGGTGCACATATCGCCACGTTGCTCAACGGCATCACCATCAGTGAGCCCGATGAGGACGTCGAAGAGCAATAAATCAAAAAAGAGCAGCGCGGCGCGCTGCTCTTTTTTGATAAACTCTTGTGAAAATGGCAAAACTATGCTATACTTTAGGTATAGCCGAAGAGAACCGAACGCGATGGCCTCTCGGCAACGCATTTTCGCGCCTTTCGCCGTGTCCTAACTTGTAAAGTCCACACTTTACTGCGTCATGCCGCGACGAAATCCGTCACAATCCATTCGCCGAGAGGTGCTT
>JAZSGQ010000063.1:0-49426 GCA_045532805.1 Eubacteriales bacterium | reverse complement strand
AAAGGGCTGTTATCCGACGGATAACAGCCCTTTTATCGAGTTATTTAAGAATTCAGTTGTGCCTGCAGTACCTCGGCCGCGGCGGCAAGTGCCTCGTCGACCTTGCCCGCGTCGCGTCCGCCCGCCATGGCGTTGTCGGGGCGTCCGCCGCCCTTACCGCCCGTTACGGCGGCCACGGCGCCAACCAGCTTGCCTGCGTGTGCGCCCTTTGCAACGGCGTCCTTACCCGCAACGGCGAGGAAGTTGATGCGTGCACCGTCCACGGTGGCGATCACGGAAACCGTATCGGCAAATTCTGCCTTGATCTCGTCCGCGAGACTGCGTGCCACGTCGGGTTGCATACCGTCAAAGCGAGCGACTGCCAGTTTCACGGAACCGACGGCTACGGCATTCTTCATCAGATCGTCGCGCTTGGAGGAAGCGATTTTGGCGTTCAGGGACTCTAACTCGCGGTGCGCGGCCTTCAACTCGTCCTGGAGTTGTGCGGCTTTGGCGGTGACGTCCTGTACGTTCTGCGCCTTGAGCAGGGAAACGGTCTTTGCAAGAAGCGCCTCTTTCTCGGCGAGCAGTTGCATAATGCCCGTACCCGTGGTGGCCTCGATGCGGCGAACGCCTGCGGCCACGGAGGTTTCGGAGATGATCTTGAACAGTCCAATGCGCGCGGTGTTGTCCATGTGCGTACCGCCGCAAAGTTCGGTGGAGTAGTCGCCCATACGGACCACACGGACGGTGTCGCCGTACTTCTCGCCGAACAGTGCCATAGCCCCCAGTTTTTTGGCCTCGGCGATCGGCATTTCGGTCATGGTAATGGCAAGACCTGCGAAGATCTGCTCATTGACGGCCGCTTCCACGGCGGCGAGTTCTTCGGCGTTCATAGAGGAGAAGTGCGTGAAGTCAAAGCGGCAACGCAGATCGTCCACAAAGGAGCCCGCCTGCTCTACGTGTGCACCAAGCACACGGCGAAGAGCCGCCTGCAACAGATGCGTGGCGGAGTGGTTTCTCGCAATGGCGTTGCGGCGCGCCTCGTTCAGTGCGGCGCGTACCGTGTCGCCGACACGGACGGTGCCGTTCTCCACAGAGCAGACGTGCAAATACACGCCGTCGTTTTTCTTGGTATCCTGCACGGTGAGCGCAAAGCTCTCGCCCGTGATCGTGCCGACGTCGCCGACCTGACCGCCGCCCTCGCCGTAGAAGCAGGTGGTGTCAAGGATCACGGTGCAATCGCCCTCACTGCACTCCTGCACAACGGTTGCGCCGTCCTCGTTTTCCACGATAATGGCAAGCACTTGTGCGTCGTTGGAAACTGCATCGTAGCCGACGAATGCGGTCTTCGGCAGGTCGCCGAGCAGATTCTGCGTGGCATCCGCCCAACCGCTGATATTGCCGCGTGCGGCTCTTGCGCGCTCGCGCTGGGCGCGCATCAGTTCGGCAAAAGCGTTCTCGTCCACGGAAAGTCCGTTTTCGGCAATGATCTCCTTGGTCAGATCAAAGGGGAAGCCGAAGGTATCGTAGAGTTTGAAGGCGTCCTCGCCCGAAACAGACTGCTCACCGCGCTCCTTGGCGTTCTTGACAAGACCCGACAGAATGGAAAGGCCTGCATCAATGGTAGCGGCAAAGCGCTCTTCCTCAAGGGAAATGACCTTGAGAATGTAATCGGCCTTCTCGGCAAGTTCGGGGTAGGCACCCTTGTTCTCGCCAATGGCGACTACGCACAGTTCGGTGAGGAAGGGACGGTCAATGCCCAGCAACTTGCCGTGGCGGCAAGCGCGGCGAATGATGCGGCGCAGCACGTAGCCGCGTCCCTCGTTGGAGGGGATCACGCCGTCCGAGATCATAAACATCGAACTCTTGATATGGTCGGTGCACACGCGAATGGAGATATCGTCCTCTTTGTCCGCACCGTAGGTCTTGCCCGCGATGGTGCAGACAGTATCCAGGATCTTGCGGATCGAGTCGACCTCGAACATATTGTCCACACCCTGCATGACGCATGCAAGGCGCTCCAGACCCATGCCCGTATCGATATTCTTCTGCTTCAGATCGGTGTAGTTGCCCTTGCCGTCGTTATCGAACTGCGAGAACACGTTATTCCAGATCTCCATAAAGCGCTCGCAATCACAGCCGGGACGGCAGTCGGGAGAGCCGCAACCGTATTTCTCGCCGCGATCAAAGTAGATCTCGGAGCAGGGACCGCAGGGACCCTGACCGTGCTGCCAGAAGTTGTCGGCCTTGCCAAGGCGCGTGATGCGCCCGGCGGGCACGCCCACCTGCTTATTCCAGATCTCGAAGGCCTCCTCGTCGTTTTCATAGATCGAGGGCCAGAGCAGTTCGCCGGGGATCTCCAGCGTTTCGGTCAGAAACTCCCACGCCCACGGAATGGCCTGATCCTTGAAGTAGTCACCAAAGGAGAAGTTGCCCAGCATCTCAAAGAAGGTGCCGTGGCGTGCGGTATGGCCCACGCGATCCAGGTCAGGCGTGCGAATGCACTTCTGACAAGTGGTCACTCGGTTGCTGGCGGGCTCTACCTCACCCGTAAAAAACTTCTTCATCGGTGCCATGCCCGAGTTGATAAGCAGAAGGGATTTATCTCCCATAGGCACCAGCGGGTAGGAGGGCAGGCGCAGGTGGCCGCGCGCCTCGAAGAAGGAAAGGTATTTTTCACGAAGGTCGTTAAGAGAAGTCCATTTCATAGATAGAGGCCTTTCTGTTTTCCAATAATATCTTATATATTATAACATTCTGTATTCTGTCTGTCAAGTTGCTTTTTTTATTGGACATATATACAAAAAAGGCGCGGACGTTTTTGTTAAAACGAATAAAAATTCTGTCCAAACCGTGAAATCTGACCCCGCAATCTTGCAAACAACGCAAAAACCTGGTATAATGAACGCGAGTATGGGTATGCCTAACACAAAAAAGGAGATACGATATGAAGAGAATCAGAATACTTTCTCTTGTGCTGTGCCTGTGTATGCTGTGCGGCATGGCGACGCTCTTTTCCTCCTGCAATAAGCCGGGAGAGATCAAAACCAGCAAGAAGACGGTGGAGATCGATCTGACCGATTACACGCTGGTATATCCCAAGAGCACCAAGGAAATTTCCATTAGCACGACCTTCAAGTCGGTGGATATGGCAGGGCTGGCCACGGATCTTCAGGCCGCTACGGGCGTGAAGTTCCAGGCCTACTCCGAGGACCGCACCAGAAGTAAGCCCGCAGACCCCGAGATCCTGGTCGGCAATACGGGCCGCGCCGAGAGTGCCGAGGCACTGGCCTCCATCAAGGGACACGGTTATACGGTTCAGGTGATCGGAAACAAGATCGTGATCGTCGGTACCACCAATCTGTTCACGCTCATGGGTGTGCGCTATTTCACCGAAACGTATCTTGCGAATCGCGAAAAGGCATCTGCGACCATTACGGTGCACGAGAGCGCTACTGCGCAGAAGATGGAGACGTTCACCGTTGCCGATGCCGAAAATTGCTACGTTTCCTTCGTTCACAACAAGGATCTGGATACCGACCCCGACAATGAATACGGTGTCGTTTCCGGTACGGGACGCGACTACGCGTACGATCTTGTGCAGGATATCCAGAGCAGGATCATTTCCATTTTAGGCATTGACAGAAAGGCCGTTTCCACCAAGCAGATGACCGATAGCACGGATGCCGTCGAGCACGAGCTGATCGTGGGCGTGACGTCGCGTGAGGCGACTGCCGCTTGCCGTGCCGAACTGAACCCCGAGCAGTACGGTTTCTTCTGTCGTGACGGCAACGTTGTTCTCACCGCTTGGAACGATGCGGGTCTTATGACCATCGGCGAGAGATTCCTTGACTATCTCTACGAGTGCCAGTACACGGATGAGGACGGCAAACTCTCTCTTGTTCTGCCCACAGACTTTGCCATTACGGGTACGGCCAATGAAAACTGGGTCACCGACTTCACCAAGCCCGAAGGGAACGGTATTGAATTGTACTCCACCACGGACGGTGAGGACGATTCGCTCATCTACGTGTATATGGGTGACGGTGTGAATGCCGACGCCTACAACGCATACTGCGATAAACTGAAGAGCGAGGGCTACAGCGAGCTGACTGCTCCCTCTGTGATCGAGGACAGCATTTTTACCGTCCTTGTGAACAAGCAAGCGGGCAACTCTCTGTACGTTGCATACAACGCCTACAAGCACGCAGAGGGGGCCAATTACGCTTTTGACGATCCCACGATCCGCGTGGTATCCTCGCCCCTGGATTCCGTGACGTTGCCCGATGCAACGCTGCTCACACAAAAGTTTAATTACAAGCGCGTTACCGACTCCTCGCTGACCGCCGTGGCACTGCCCGCAGGCAGTATCGGTACGGGTTACGTGATGATGTTGGAGGACGGCCGCTTCGTGATCATGGACGGCGGTAGCACTGCCGCAGGCACGGAAGTGGATCAGGTTTTCAACATTCTTGTTGATCTTTATACCAAGGCAAACGGCAAGGCGCCCGGCGCCGGCTCGATCAAAATCGCCGCTTGGATCATCAGCCACAATCACGGTGACCACTATGCCGTGCTTAGCGGCTTTGCCGCCCGATACGGCAAGGACGAGCGCGTCAAGGTCGAGTACGTGATCGGCAATTTCCCCGCGTCCAGTACCGTGTACAACACGGGTGAGGCATCGACCTATATGACGGCCAATATGGAGAATTTGCAAAAGGCCTTCAAGACCCCCTTCACCTATCTGCGCGTGCACACGGGTCAGAAGTTGTACTTTGCTAATCTTGAGATTGAGGTGCTGTTTACGCCCGAGGATCTGATGCCGCACAAGATCGTGACGCTCAACGATTCCTCTACGATCATGCGCCTGTCGCTTCAGGCCACCACCGAGGACGGCCAAAAGAGCGGTGATCCCATATCCTTCGTATGGACGGGTGACGCTTACAGATATTCGGGCAGATGGACCTGCGCGATGTTCGGCGACTATCTGCAATCCGATATGGTGGCCGTGTCGCATCACGGCGGCCCCGGTACGGAAGAGTTGTTCTACGAGTTGATTGCACCCGAGTTCGTCTGGTTCCCCAACATCAGATCCTCGTACAACGGCTATATGAATGGCTCCAGTTGGTACAGCAAGGTTGACCAATTCGTATGTCAACAGCTTGACAGCGTGAAGTACGTGATCATTGCCAACAGTTCTTCCGATGCGGGCAAACATACTACATACAACGTGACGTTGTATTTTACCGCAAACGGCCCCGACACCGAAAACTTCTACAATGCCGTCAACGGCACCGAGGTCGAGGCGGACGGTGTGACCATTATCAAAAAGTAAGTATAACAAGGAGCAGCGAGAACTCGCTGCTCCTTGTTTGTGGTTGATATGAACAAAAAAAATGAGACCTTTTTGCTGAAGTTACCAAAAATATTTGCTAAAGTGTGAATCCCTTTGCGGTGGGGGTTGCAAACCTTTTCTTTGTATGATAAAATAACAATGAATCACTGTAGTGAGTCATCAAAACTCTTGAAGGAGCGATTTGTATGAAAAGGACAAGAATCCTCAGTTTCTTGCTCGTGCTGGCTATGCTGGCATCTGCGTGCACCCTGTTTTCTTCGTGCACGAAGGAGGGTGAGATCAAGCTGAGTTCCAAAAAAGCGACCCTGGATCTTTCCAGTTGTGTCGTGATCTATCCCGACAACAAAAAGGACGCCCCCACTACCACCACGTTCAGCAACGATATGAACGCCTTTGCCACTGCTGTAAGTGCGGCAGTTGGTACCAACGTGCGTGCGTACACGGTCAGCCGCTCGCAGAACGCCAAGGCAAGCGTGGAGATCCTGGTGGGCAACACGGGGCGCACCGAGAGTGCAGAGGTGCTGTCCTCTATCAAGGGTCACGGCTATGCCATTCGTGTGATGGATAACAAGATCGTGATCGTGGGCAGTTCCAATCTGCTCACACTGGAAGCCGTTCGTTACTTCACCGAGAATTATCTCACGGGCGACGGTAGTTCCTCGAACGTTGAGGTACACGAGAGCGCACAACTCAACGGCATGGAGATGCTGACGCTGGCCACTACGGCGGGGACCGAATTCTCCGTCGTTCATAGTCAGTACCTGGACACCGAAGCGGGTGCTGAGTACGGTGACGCACATTTGTCCGATGGCATTGATTACGCCTACGAACTGGCAAAGGGCGTACAGAACTCTCTGACGACGATCACGGAACTGAAAAAATCCGAACTTCCCCTCAAGACGGATACGAGCGAGGCCACGGGCGGCGAGATCATCATCGGTCTTGCAGAGCGCGAGGCGGCCGCCTCGGTGCGTGCGACGCTTCCCGGTGACGGTTACGGTGTGGTTGTCCGTGAGGGCAAGGTGGTCGTGACTGCCTGGAACACCAACGGACTTCGCCTTGCAGGTGAGCGTTTCCTGGATTACATCAAGGAAGGAACCGTGAAGAATGAGGACGGAACTGTTTCTGTGATGGTGCCTGCCAATATGACTCACACGGGCACCGCAGAGTCGAATTGGGTATTGGATTTCCCCAAGCCCGAGGGTGAGGGAATTGAACTCTACAACACGTTGGACGGCGCAGACGATTCCTTGCAGTTCCTCTATATGGGTGACGGCGTGAATGCCGATGCTTTCCACGCCTACTGTGAAACACTGGAGTCGAACGGATATTCCGCTCTGCAGGCGCCCAGCACCGTAGAAGACAGTTGTTTTGCTACCTTTGTGAACTCCGCCGAAAAGAAGACGGTGTACGTGGCATACAACGCTTTCAAGCACGCTGAGGGCAGTGGCTATGCCAACACCGATCCTTGCCTGCGCGTGATCTCCGCCCCCCTTTCCACGGTCAATCTTCCCACGGACAAGATGCTTCGTCCGAACAACTATACGAAGAAGTGCGATTCTGCCATTACGGCAGTGATGCTGCCTTCGGGTTCTACGGGCACGGGCTACGTGATGCGCCTGGAGAACGGCCAGTTCGTGATCTTTGACGGAGGTAATACCGCTTCCAACAAGGGCATTGAGGCCACGACGCTGTATGAGATCCTGGTGGATCTGCACACGCAGGCCAACGGTGAACTCACCAAATCCAATCCCATTCACATTGCCGCCTGGATCATCAGCCACGGCCACAACGACCACTACAACGTGTTGCGCGAGTTCTCCCAACTTTACGGCACCAAGGGTCTTGTGAAGGTGGATTGTCTGCTTGGCAACTGGGCTTCCCGCGAAGCGCTTTACGCATCGGGCTCGGTGGATATGAGTTTTAATGAGAACGTATTCAATTACGGCGAGAACTTCACCACTCCCTACACCTACATCAAGGTGCACACGGGCCAGAAACTGTATTTCGGCAATATGGAGATCGAGGTGCTGTACACGCACGAGGATCTGAATCCCCATCACATCGTGACCTATAATGACACCTCTACGCTGATGCGCGTTACGCTGAATGCGACCGAGGAAGGTACGGTCAAGGATTCCCAGAGTTTTATGTGGACGGGCGACGCCTACAAGTATTCGGGACGTTGGATGTGTGCTATGTACGGCGATTATATCCAGTGCGATATGGTGGCGATCTCTCACCACGGCGGTCCCGGTATGGAGACGCACGTGTACGATACTATCGCACCGACTACGGTCTGGTGGCCTCACACTGCCACGGCGGCTCACACGGGCTATCTGAAGAACAGCAACTGGTTCTCCAAGGTCGATCAGCATATTTACAACAACATTCCTTCTGTGGAATACGTGTTCATTTCCGACGTTTACAATATTACACTGTATCTCCGTCCTGACGGACCCGACTATGAAAATCTTTACGGTGCGGGTGCAAAGGGCGGTCCCATTGATTACGATGGGTATGCAACGATAAAAAAATAATTGTTAAGGGAGAAAAACTACTATGAGAATGACCAAAGTTCTGTGTCTTTTGCTGACGCTTGCCATGTTGCTTGGTTGCGTTGCAATGTTCAGTTCCTGCAGTTCCGATGGCGAGATCAAGGCATCGGGCTCTGCTTCGATCGATCTGGACGAATATAGCCTCATTTATCCTACGCCCACGAAGGACAGCATCAGTGCGACCTTCCGTGAGCAGATGATCACCTTTGCCAACCGTCTGGAGGCGGCAACGGGACAGCCCATCATCGCATATGCCGAGGCCAACGCCAAGAAAACGGTTGGCAAGGAGATCCTGGTGGGTCTCACGGGTAGAGCAGAGAGCAAAGAAGCGTACGACTCTATCAAGGGCTACGGCTTTGCCATTCAGGTCACGGATAATAAGATCGTGATCGTGGGCAGCACGACGTTGCTGACGCTTTACGCCGTGCAGTATTTTACCGAACAGTATCTGACTACCACGCGCACTGACGGCGTGCTCGAGATGAGCAAAAAGGTCAAGGCCAACAATCTGCCGATGGTGGAACTTGCCAACTCCGATGAGTCCTTCTGCTCTTTGGTGTATAAGGCAAGTCTGGATACCGAAGGTGGCGCGAACGACGAGATCGATTATCCCTACTACGTCTTGAATCAGTGCTCCGATAAGTTGAAATCGGCAACCGGCCTTGCCGCCAAGAACTTCCCCAAGAAGGCGGATAGCGATGAGCCCGCAGACGGCGAGATCCTGATCGGTTTTGTGGATCGTCCCGAAGTTGCCGAGTGTCAGTCCACGCTTGAAACCAATGAATACGGCATCTTTGTGAAGAACGGCAAGGTCGTGGCAACCTCCTGGAATGATACCGCACTCTCCAAGATCCCCGTGACCTTCGGCGATATGCTGACGGACGCAACGGTGACGGACGAAAGCGGTAAAACCACGATCCTGTTGCCCGAGGGTCTGGCTATCACGGGCACGTATTCCGATAAATGGGTGGTTGATTTCCCCAAGCCCGAGGGCCTTTCCCTGTATAACACGATGGCCGCAGGCAATGAGGCACTGCAGTACCTCTATATGGGCGAGGGCGTGAATGCCGACGCCTTCCGCACCTACTGTGACGACCTCAAGAGCGCGGGCTACAAGCTGCTCACCGAGAATGAGATCGAGGACAGTTTGTTCGCAACCTTTGTCAATCAGCAGGAAGGGAAGACGCTTTACGTCACCTACAATGCCTTCAAGCACGGCAAGGATGAGTATGATTACGAGCCCAGATTCAAGATCGTTTCCGCTCCCCTTGATTCGGTCACGCTTCCCGATGAGAAGATCCTAGACGAATCGCAGGCCTACAAGAAGGTGCACGATTCCACCATCACCCAGATGTACATCACGAAGGAAGGCGTCGGTATGTGCTACGTCATGATGTTGGAGGACGGCAGTTTTATCATCTTCGACGGTGGCCGTGAGGCCGACGGCGAGACGGAGCGCTTGTGGGATATTCTCACAAGTCTGCATACCAAGGCATTCGGTGAGGCGCCCAGCAAGTCAAAGCCCGTACGCATTGCCGCTTGGGTCATGACGCACTCGCATAGTGATCACTACGATGTGCCGTATACGTTCCTCAAAAAACACGGTAAGACGGGCCTGATGAAGCTGGAATACGTTCTTGGCAACTTCCCCGATAAGATCGCCACGCACAACACCTTCAATCCCACCCAGGTCCTCACCGAAGGTGAGGCGGACATTCAGGCCATGCTCAAGGATAAGTGCAAATACGTCAAGATCCATACGGGTGAGCGCTACTACTTTGCAAATCTTGAGATTGAAGTGCTTGCTACGCATGAGGACATGAATCCCGTCGATTACCTGTACTTCAACGATACCTCCTGCGTGCTGCGCTTTACCATGCGCGCCACGGATGAGAACGGGAGAGACGTGAGCAACGAGTCCGCTACCGTGACTTCGGTCTGGACGGGTGACGCGCATACGTACGAGAGCCGCTTTATGACGGCTATGTACGGCTCTTACCTGAAGTCGGATATGGTGCAGATCGCGCACCACGGCAACGTGGGTTGTGAGTCCTCCTTCTACGATTGCGTGCAGGGCACAGCCGTCTGGTTCCCGAACCGTAATGAGGCGTATAGAAACTATACGAAGGGCACCTCCGAGAAGAGCCAGTTCAAGGTGGACTACCACGTGATCCACGAGATCGAAGCCACCACGTACGTTTACGTGGCAGACATATTGAACACCACCGTTCAACTGACCGTGGACGGCGCGGATTATGAAAACATCTTCGATGCCATCACGGGTGAGCCCATTGAATACGGCGATGGAACTGCCATTAAGCCCTGACAGATAGGGCGCAAATATAAAAAAGCAACAGTTGAACGTTCAACTGTTGCTTTTTTTGGCGCTTTGTCTTGCGGAGCGGTAAAAGTTGTGTTATAATGAATTTGTACCGAAAATACCAAAGATCGGGGGAATCAAGTATGAAGATCACAAGAATACTGTGTCTTTTGTTGACACTGGCCATGCTGTTTGGTTGCGCAAGTTGTTTTAGTTCCTGTAACAAGAACGGGGAGATCGTTGCCAAGGGCAAGACCGAGGTGAATCTGGAGGAATATACGTTGATCTATCCCAACCAGACGAAGGGAAGCATCACGGCCACCTTCCGCAACAAAATGTCGGAGTTTGCCACGGCACTGGGAGAAGCAACGGGTGTTTCCATGGTGGCATATACCGAGGCAAATGCCGCGACAAAGACCAAAGGCAAGGAGATCCTGGTAGGCCTTACGACCCGTGCGGCAAGTAAAGAGGCCTATGACTCCATCAAAGGTGACGGATTTGCCATTGTGGTGGAGGAGAATACCGTTGCGATCGTCGGCACCACCAACCTGCTTACGCTATATGCTATGCAGTATTTTACCGAGAATTACCTGAACGTGCAGGGAAGTGACGGCATTCTTTCCTTGCCCAAAAAGGTGAAGGCGAATGAATTGCCTATGGTCGAGGTTGCAAGTTCCGAGGAGGCGTATGCCGCGCTTGTATACGACGCAGAACTGGACGACGAGGCAGGTACTGCCATGAATCATCCCTATACAAGTGAGGACTACGACTATCCCTATCAGCAGTTGCTGAACAGTCTGGATAAGTTGAGAAAAGTGACGGGTCTTGCCAAGAATGATTTTGTGAGAAGAACCGACGCCGAGGCAGCTGAGGGGAACGAGATCCTTTACGGTATACTTGACCGCGAGGAGGTTGGGCTCTGCCTTGACACGATGACGCCGAAGGAATATGGCGTGTTCACAAAGAACGGCAAGATCGTCGTTACCTCCTGGAATGATTCGGCGCTTGGTCTGGCGGTCAATATGTTCTCGGATTTGATCGACGAGGCCACGCAGAAGAATGAGGACGAGACTGTGCGGATCGCCTTCCCCGTGGGGCTTGCGCTCAAGGGTGTACATTCCGCCAAGTGGGTGACCGATTTCCCCAAGCCCGAGGGGCTGACGCTTTATAACACGCAGGATTCGGGCGACGACTCCTTGCAGTACGTGTATATGGGCGAGGGTGTGAATGCCGAGGCCTTCCGCACCTATTGCGCCGAACTCAAGAGTGCGGGCTACAAACTGCTCACGGAAAATGAGATCGAGGATAGCTTGTTTGCAACCTATATGAACAGCAAGGAGGGCGTTGCGCTTTACGTGTCCTACAACGCCTTCAAGCACGGCAAGGGCGAATACGATTACGAGCCCTTGTTGCGCGTGATCTCTGCACCTACCTCCTCCGTCACGGTTGCCGACGAACTTTACACACCGAATCCGAGTTACAAAAAGATCACAGATTCCACGATCACGGCGATGGAACTGCCCAATGGTGCAGTGGGTATGTGTGACATCGTGATGCTGGAGGATGGCCGTTTCGTGATCTTTGACGGCGGCACGGTCTTTGATGACGAGGTGGAAACACTGTGGAATGTTCTCAGTGCTCTGCACGAAAAGGCACACGGAACGGCACCCAGCAAGGACAAGGGCAATCAGCTCCATATTGCCGCTTGGGTGATCACGCACTCGCACGGCGACCACTACGGTGTTGCACAAGACTTTCTGAACAGCTACGGCAAATCGGGGCTGATGAAAATGGACTACCTGCTCGGCAACTTCCCCGCAAAAACCACGGTTTTTAATGCCGCAGGCACCAGTATGTTGATGTCCGATAGTTTTCAGTCCTGGACCAACAGGGTGCCTGCGGGCTGCAAGGCCGTTAAGATCCACACGGGCGAGCGTTACTACCTTGCAAACCTCGAGATCGAGGTGCTGTGCACGCAGGAGGATCTCAATCCCCGTCGTATCAATTATTTCAACGATACGTCCTGCACGATGCGCTTTACCATGACCGCTACGGACGAGAACGGCAACGCGGTGAGCAACGAGGCCGCCACCACGACCTCTCTGTGGACGGGTGACGCCTACATCAACGACAGCCGCTATATGACGGCAATGTTCGGTCCGTATCTAGATTCGGATATGGTGTCGGTTGCGCACCACGGCAACATTGGTTGCGAGTCCTCCTTCTACGATTGCGTACAGGCGGAAACGATCTGGTTTACGCATAATTACGATGCATTCAAGAATTACACGGCGGGTAAGGTGACGGATAGATGGCAGTTCGTGGTGGACTATCACCTTGTGCACGAGATTGAGGCGTCTACCTACGTATTCATTCCCGATACCCTCAATCCGACTGTGGTGCTGACGGCAAACGGCGTGGATTTTGATAACGTATTTGATGCCTTGAGTGGTGAGAGCATAGCATACGGATCACGCCACGCGGTGAAACTGAAATAAACAAACAAAAAGAGATCCCCTCATTGAGGGGATCTCTTTTACTTTTGATAAAGCGCCGCGCCGATCACGGTGCCGTACTGTGCGTTGTCGGGAATGATGAACTGAATGCCAAACAGCCGCTCCATCGTTTGGAACACGTGGCGAATGGGGGAGAGTGTGGTGAGATTGCCCGTGAGCACCACGCGGTCAAGGCCGTGGTTGCGCGCGGCGAATACCGCCAACATACCGATGGTCTCGCCCACCATATTCGTAATACCGAGTGCAATATCGCTCTTGCTTGCAAGATCGCTCAGTTTACCGAAATTGGAGGCGGTCATATCGTAGTTCATATCGGGGTAGAGGTTTTTGTCCGAAATATCGCTGATGCGCAGGTCGATCTTGGAAAGATCGCCGCCCTCGCACAGTTGTTCGATGTGCTCTACGGTGTCCACACCCAAAATTTGGCGGGAAAGGCCCACGAGCGTGCCGCCACCGACACCTGTGCCGCCAAGATACTGAATGTCGGCGCTATCGCCGTTTTTCTTGGCGTGAATGAGGGCCGTGCCCGTGCCCATACTGACCACGATCGCCTCGGAGAGCCCCGAGAGATACAGACCGCCAAGGCCTACACTGTCAAATTCGGGTACGATGCGGCAATCAAGTCCCTCGTAAAGCGGTTTGTTGGCAAAGGCCGAGCCCACGCCCGTCATCATCACTTGGTCTATATCCGAGAGCGCCAGATCGTTTTGCATCGTGAAACGGCCGAACGCGCCGTAGATCGAGGTCAGGGGATCGGTCGCGCGCACGCACTGCGGCTCGATGAGGATTCGTTTGCCGTTTTGCTCGCGAAAACCCACGATTTTGGTGGTACTGCCGCCGACGTCAATGCCGAGAACGGTTTTTGCCATGGTTTGCCTCCTGTGGAATAATCTCTGCTAATTACACTTTATTATACTACAACCTTGCAAAAAATGCAACCCCGTGTTATAATAATAGCGAACTATAAAAAGGGGGGGCGTGTGATCATGCAATTTCAAAATCCCAACACCGCCGTGCTCGGCGAAAAGAAACTGTATATTTTTGATATGGACGGCACCATTTATCTTGGAAGCCGTGTTTTCCCATTTGCCATTCGTTTTATCGAGCATTTGCGCGCAGCGGGAAAGCGCATTCTGTTTTTTACGAATAATGCGTCTCATTCCACCGATTTCTACGTAAAAAAACTCACAAAACTCGGTTTTTCGCCCACAAGAGAGGAGATCATGACCTCGGGTGACGTGACGATCGAGTTTTTGAAGCGTCATCGCGCGGGTCAGTCGGTCTACCTGGTGGGCACGGACGAACTGGTGGAGAATTTCCGCGAAAACGGCATTCCGATGCTCGCGGGCAATGAGGAGCGCGCCGATATCGTGGTGACGAGCTTTGACACCACGCTGACCTATGAAAAACTGGACAACGCCTGCCGCCTGGTGCGCGGCGGTGCGGAGTATCTTTCCACGCACCCCGATTTCAACTGTCCCACCGAAACGGGCTTTATTCCCGACAGTGGCGCGATTGCCGCGTTCGTGACCGCCTCCACGGGTAAGACGCCGACCTACTTTGGCAAGCCCTACCGTGAAACGATCGAGATGATCTGTGAGGCAACGGGGCTTTCGACCGATGAGATGTGTATTTTCGGCGACAGACTGTATACCGATATTGCCGTTGGCAAGCGCCACGGTGTGACGGCGGTGCTTGTGCTTTCGGGCGAGACCACGCCCGAGGACGTGGACGCCGCGACCGTGGCGGATCAGCCCGACTTTGTCTTCGGTTCGCTGGACGACGTGGATCATCTGATGTTTTCATAAAACTTGCTGAAATTTTGGGGAAAGGAGCAGGCGTATGGCATTTGATGCAGGTTTTTTGGCGGCCATTGCCGAGGAGATCACCCGTGTGGGACTCGGCGGGCGCGTGGAAAAGGTCTATCAGCCCGAGCGCGATACCGTGGTGTTGCAAATGCGCACCTTTGCGGGCGGCACCCGACTTCTTTTTAACGCCGGCTCCTCCAATCCGCGCGTGGGCTTCACGGCCATTTCTATGGAGAATCCGCAGAATCCGCCACTGTTTTGCATGCTGTTGCGCAAGCACCTCTCGAGCGCGAAACTCATTGGTGTGCGTCAGCAGGGCTTTGAGCGTGTGCTGGTACTGGATTTTGAAACGCGCGACGAAATGGGCTTTCTTTGCGAGCGCCGCCTTGTGATGGAGGTCATGGGTAAGTATAGCAACCTGATTTTCACGGACGGCGAGAACAAGATTCTGGCGGTATTGCGCCCCGTGGACTTTACCACCAGTTCCAAACGGCAGGTTTTGCCGGGTATGCGCTATGAGATGCCGCCCGCACAGAATAAGACCGATCCGCTTACTTGTGAGCGTTCGACGTTTGACGCACTGTACGCAAGCGGCGGCGAAGTGAGCGCGGAGAAGTGGATCACCGCACAGTTTCTTGGCGTTTCCGCCGTGGTAGCACGTGAGATCGTGCGCCTTGCGGGACGCGAGGGCGCGCTTTTGTGCGATCTTTCGCCCGATGCGCTCTGGAGCGCGTTTTCGGCCACGTTTGCGCGCGTACGGGAGGGGCGGTTTGCTCCCACCATTGGACTTGATGCCGAAGGAAAGCCCGTAGAGTACGCATTTTTGCCGCTTACACAGTATGCCGCAGCACGCCCATATGAGAGTGCCTCGGCACTGCTTGACGCCTGGTTTGGCGAGCGCGACCGCGCCGCGCGCGTGCATCAGCGCGCCACGGACGTACTGCGCCTTGTGACCAACGCCCGCAACCGCATTCTGCACAAATTGGAACTGCAACGCGAGGAACTGGCGCAATGTGCCAAGGGAGAGGAATACAAGCGCGCAGGTGACCTGATCACCGCCAACTGTTATCTTCTGGAGCGCGGCATGACACGCGCGCGGCTGATCGATTACGCGGATTGCCGCGAGGACGGCACGTTTGGCGAGGTGGATGTGGAACTGGATTCGCGTCTTTCGCCCTCTGCTAACGCGCAACGGTATTTCAAAAAATACACCAAGAGCAAAACGGCCAAGGTGGAACTGACGCGGCAGATCGAAAAAGGAGAACAGGAACTTGCTTACCTGGACTCCGTGAGTGCCGCACTGGATACGGCTGAAACACCCACCGATCTTGCCGAGATCCGAGAGGAACTGGCACGTTCGGGTTATGCGTCGCGTGGCAAGATCGCGCAGATGGGCTCGCGCAAATCTCACGCACCTGCGTATGCGGAATATCGCACCACGAACGGATATCGCGTGCTTTGCGGCAAGAACAATCTGCAAAACGAATATATTACGCACAAGATCGCCGAGCGGTCGGATTTCTGGTTCCATGTCAAGAATATGCCCGGCTCGCACGTGGTGATGCTTCTGGAGGGGCGTGAGGAGCCGCCCGCCGAGGATTTCACCGAGGCCGCCTCGATCGCCGCACTGTATTCAACGGCGGCAGGGGCACCGATGACCGAGGTGGACTATACCACGGTGCGCCATCTCAAGAAAGCACCCGGGGGACAACCCGGTTTTGTGATCTATCACACCAACTGGAGCGCCACGGTGACGCCCGACAGGGAGAAAATTGCCGCGTTGCGCGTGAAATAAACAACAAAAAAGTGCGGGTAAACAAGCGTTTACCCGCACTTTTTTACGTTATCCGACGAAATGACCCCATTGCTCCTGCGGCTTCATATCCTCGGGGAGCGAGGCGACATACTCCTCGGCTGCTACCGCCATATCTGCATAAACAGCGGCCAGGCGGTGCCCCGTAGCGGCGAGTGCTTCCAGCGCGGCCTTGATTTTCTTGATCTCGTCGAGAGAAGCAGAGATGTACTTGAAATGGACCTTGCGATCCTCGTACTGGGGCGGCAGCGCACGTCCCACTACGCGGAAGACGTTCATGTTCTCGGGCAGCTTGCCGTCGAACAGCACGCGCGTCATAGCAAGGCCATAGGCGTTGTCGTAGGGCACACCCGTGTCGTTCGCGTTCCACAGGCGATCGCCGCACAAAAGGATCGCGGGGGGAATGGTGCGCACAAAACTTTTGCCCTGCCAAGCGCAAGCGCAGCCGCCGATAAGCTTGGCCTCGTTTTCGGGCTTGGTGGCGGGCTCGCGGAGATAGGACCAGTTATTGATTGTCGCATCTGTGGCAAGACCGTCGCCGTTGTCGTTGAGATAGGTGTTAGGGTAATAGGAATTGAGCACGGCAAAGCCGTCCTCAACGTAACCGTTGGGGTACATCTCAAAGATCATTTCCTTGGCAAAGGGATGATCGGTGCGGAAATAGTGCACGACCATGTTGCGCTCCAGCCAATCGGGGAGGGCGCCCGGCTTCATATCCGCGTTCCAGAGCATCGTGATCTTGCCGAGCTTGTTGACCATACCGTTGATGCGCTCCAGGGCATAGTGGAAGAACTCGCGCATCGTGGTAAGCCCAAGCTCGCGTGCACGCGCCTGGCAGTGGGGGCACTTGTCCCAATATGCGGTGCGCGGGCCGATGCGGCGCATATCGTACTCGTCACAGCCGATATGAATGACGGGTGCGGGGAAGAGCTCTGCGATCTCGCAGATCACGCGCTCGATCATATCGAAGGTCTTTTCCTTGCCAAGGCAAACGGCAAATATGTTCTTGGGGTTGGTGTCTCCCTCGCAGCCGATATCTGCTTTGATCGTGAAATCCGTGGAGTGCGAGAGGATTTCGATGAAGGGGGTGACCGTGATGCCGAGCTCGTCGGCATATGCGATCATCTCGCGGATCTCCTCCTTTGTGTACTTACGGTTTTCCTCATGGTCGCCGTGCAGATCGGGGAGACAGTCAAAGGGGACGGTCGTGCCGTTGTACTCCATAAAGTGGAATTGCAGCTCGTTCATGCGCGCCAACGCCATGGTGCGCATGTGCTCACGAAGCTCGGTCATCGGGATCCAGGCGTCCTTGCGCCCCGAGGACTCCAGCATGAAGCCGCGATACTGCGCGTCGGGCCAATCCTCGATCGTACCGCAGGGAAGCGCAAAGCCCTCTTTGACACCGAGCAGGAGCTGTGCGAGAATACAGGCGGCATTGCGCGCGCCGCCCTCGTCACGGACGTGGATCTCCATGCGATCCGAAAGGATGCGCAAATAGCAGTATTCGTTTCTTGCGGAAAAGACCGTGGCAACCGAAAGTACCACGTTTGCATCCTCGCGCTCCACGGCGCGAATGGGCAGCGTGGGGCAGAGCGCGCGAAGCGTGCGAACGAAGCGATCGCCGTTTCCTACCGTGAAAAGTCGGATCTCGTCAAAGCAAAATTCGCCCTCGCTTCGCTTGGTGCGCTTGGCGCGCGGACACATGTTGAAGTCCATTTGAAATCTCCTTTTGGGTATGTATTGTTCTTTTTACGCTTAAATATAAGCGTTTATTTGCCTTTTCGTTTGATGGCGGAGAGCGGATTTTTGGTCATTGCCTCCTCCATACTGCTACTGCTGACGTGTGTGTAGATCTGCGTGGTGTTGAGCTGCTCGTGTCCGAGGATATCCTTGAGCACGCGCACGTCCACCTGCCCCGACTGATACATCAGAGTGGCTGCCGTGTGGCGGAGCTTGTGCACCGACAAATGGCGATCGCCAAGGCCTGCCGCGTCCAGATATTTATATACCATCCACTGCACGGTTTTGACGCTGATGCGTTGGTCACGGCTGCTGAGGAAGAGTGCACGCTCGCGCTGTGCCTTTCCACCTTCGGCAGAAAGGCGAATGGGAAGGTATTCGGCAAGTGCGGTCTGACAGGCCTCGTTGAGGTAGATCACGCGCTCCTTGGCGCCCTTGCCCATCACGCGCAGCGAGGTACGCTCGCGATTGAGGTCGGTGAGATCGATGCCGACAAGCTCGGACACACGCATACCGCAGTTAAGGAATAACGTGACGATCGCGTAGTCGCGCACGACATTGGGAGAATCCTTATCCTCCTTGATCGTTTCAAGCAGGAGCAGGGCCTCCTTAAGGGACAAGACCTTCGGGAGCGTTTTGCGCGCCTTGGGGGACTCGATATCTGCGGCAGGATTGAATTCCAGCTGCTTGGTCTTGTTTACAAGATAGCGGTAGAGCATACGCACGGCGACCAGTTTGCGTGCTTTGGCCGCCCAGAGATTTTTTCTCACGTTGCCCGTATATTGCAGGAAATTGTAGATCTCGGTCGTGCGGATCGAGCCAAGGAACTTCAGATCAAGGTCGCGGATATCGATCGTTTCAAAGGTTTCGCTATCGGGAGAGATCCCTTGGCGGCTTGCCACGATATAGCGCAAAAAAATGCGCAGATCGAGCAAATATTCCGACACGGTCTTGGGTGAGCAGTTCTGAATGCCCGTTTTATAGGCGGCAAATTCCTGCACGGGAATCGGCATTTCCTCAAGCGGCACGGCGTACTGACGGCTCATGGGACTCTCCTTTCTTTGAGATTAAAAAAATGTAAATTATGCGGTGCAACGGTTGCAATCTGCGGCAACTTTCGTTATAATAGAGGTAACTTGGATGAAAGGAGGGAAAAACGTGAATTTCCTGAAAAAGTACTCCTATACCGTCGTCAAGCTGTTTTTGAATCAGTTTGCGATCGCGCTGTTCGGTGTGTCGCTCGCCTTTGCGTGCGGACAGGCGGGACGCGAAAAGCTGCTTCTTTGGACGAGCGTTTTTTCCGTATTGTTTTACCTCTTTTTGCAGTATGCCGTGATCTGGGAGATCGGTGCCAAGGACGGCATTTCTGCCACGGCACGCAAGCAGAGTCGCGGGCTTTGGCGCGGTTTTTTGCTCGGCGCTCTTGCCAATCTGCCCAATTTGTTGCTTGGACTGATCATTCTGTTGCAAGTATTCATCGGTGCCAACCGCGTGTCGGCGGTGGCACAGTTCATCGCGCTGATGTTACAGGGCATGTATCAGGGCATTCTGACGCAGACGGTGGGCGGGGTACAACTCCACACACTGCCTTGGATGTTCCTCCTGATCACGATTCCGTCGATCCTTGTGATCGGTCTTGGATACATCGTCGGCAACTACAATCTGCACGCTACTAATATTTTAATCCCAAAGAACAAGGATGTCAAGAACAACGGGCGTCCAAAATGAAAAAAAGAGAAAAAATCGCCGCGGATGCGCCCTGACGGGCGTCCGCGGCGATTTTTTATTTGGCCATATAAAAGCACAAGTGCTCTTCATAATCAATTCACATTTTAGAAACAATATATTCAACAACTGGTGATATCATATCGATGTAACGAAATATGGTTTTCAAAACCATGAAAAACGGAGTGGAGGAATTTTGTATATGGCGTCAACGAAGAAAAGGGAAGACGGCTTCTTGTATCAAGTGGCAAGGGTCATTCGGTTTTTTACGGTACCGCCCTTGGTGGTGGCCGCCACCCTGGTGTTGCTCCTTTGGTTTGACGACGTGTTTTTGAACCTCACGGATTTTTATCTCTCTCTTGTTTTTTTGGCGGTTTTGCCCGCGCTTGCGTATCCTGTGCAACTGCTTGTGCCCGCGTTTCGCCCCGGTGGACGCAGAATGCAACGCAAACTGGCCTTTGTCTTCTCCACTGTCGGCTATATCGGTGCCGTGATCGCCAGTGCTTGGCGGGGCGCCGTGCCGAATCTTCTGTATATTGCCGTGGTATATCTGCTTTCCGTGGTGCTGTTGACACTGATCAACACGCTCTCGCCCTTTCACGCCAGTGGGCACGGGTGCGGTATCGCGGGCCCCGTGATCCTTTTGTGCTGTTTCCTCTCGGAGCACTGGTATTTCGTGATCGGTGCGCTGGCATTGTTCGCGCTTTGCTTCTGGGCTTCTGTATATATGAAGCGCCATACCGTGCGCGAGTTTTTACTGGGGGCACTGACCTCGGTGCTTTCCGCTTTCCTTTGCTATTGTATCATTTATCCCAATTTTTAAAAGATCGCCGCCACCGTGCGGCGATTTTTCCTTTTTTGTGTTGAAAAAAGCACAGAAGTATGCTATAATACTGTCGAATTCATCAAGGGGAGGGCCCATATGAAACTTTATATGATCCGTCACGGAGAGAGTGAGGCGAATCTGTATCACCGTCACGCGGGTTGGCAACAGGTGTCGCTGACCGAAAAGGGCGTGGCGCAGGCAAAAAACGTCGGTGCATATCTGCGCAACATTCACTTTGACAAGATCTACGCAAGCGATCTCATTCGTGCCATGCAGACGGCAGAGCACGCGCTCCCCGGTTGTGAATATGAAACGGACTCCAATCTGCGCGAGATGGCCGTTGGCACGCTGGCGGGACACACGCGCGAGGAATGGACGGCAATATACGGCGAATCCTACTTGAAGGCACGCGCCACGGTGGACTATACGGCGTACGGCGGTGAGAACAGGGAAATGCTGACTGCCAGAGCCCGCCGTTTCCTGGAAAAGGTGGCAAAGGAGGACTTTGACACGGTTGCGGTCTTTACGCACGCAGGTCTCATTCGCATGGTGTTGGAGGTCGCGCTCGAGTGTCGGATTGAGCCCATCTGGGTGGATCAGCCCAACTGTATGGTGGCGGTCTTTGAACTGGGCAAAGGACACCTGAAACTTTGTGGTTGGAACGTGGCCAACGGCGATTCCGCCTCGAATTCTATGGAATAACAACATAAGCGTTGTAGGAACGCAATGCACAAAAAAGCCGCTATGATTCTTCATAGCGGCTTTTTTGGCGTGGGGGATCAAGCAAGGGAATCTTTTTGCTCCAAAATCATACGCTCCAGTGCTTTGGCGGGGCGGGAGAGCGCGTGTGTGCGTTTTTTCACGAGTACGATCTCGCGCGTGGGATAGGGAATATCCAAGGGAATACGGTACACGCGATCGGTTCTGGGATCGCTCAAAAATTCTTCGGGCACAAATCCGATTCCGAGATTATGCTGAATTAGGGGAAGAAGTTGATCCGCCGTGGCCGCTTCGACCTCGGCTTCAAAATCTAAACCGTACTTCTGGAACAAGCGGAGATAGTAATCGCACGTAGAGGTTTTACTACCAAGGGAAACGATGGGGTATTCGTTAAAACAGTGAAGTGAGAGCGGCTCGCCCTCTGTCAGATGACGAAAGCTCTCTCCGCCCACGGGGACCTCGCAAAAGGTTTTTAACGTGGTGGTCACGATATCTGAATCCTCGGCCATGGGCATGGTGACGATGGCGAGATCAACGAGATCGTTTTTCAGGCGCGAAAGGGCGCGCGGCGTGGAATGGTTGGAGATTTTGATGCGAATACCTGGGTATTGTCGGCGGTATTGATTGAGAATGGGCAACAAGAAGCACCGAAGCGCGATTTCGCTCGCGCCGATGGAGAGCGTGCCGCCCTCCAGAGATTGATTGGTCGCGATCTCGTCTTCGCCCGCCAGAATATGCTCCATAGCAGAGGAAACGTGTGCGTATAAGCGTTCACCGTCGGGAGTCAGCCGTACGCCCTTGTTGGAGCGAACAAAAAGGGTGCAACCGAGTTCGGACTCCAACGTCTTGATGGCGCGTGTCAGATTCGGTTGGTTTTGAAACAGGGCTTCTGCCGCGTGCGTGAAACTTCCGTGCTTGGCGACATAATAAAAAATGCGATAATAATCGTAACTGATATACATAGTCTCTCCATATTATTTTTGTATAGAAGCGATATCAACCATATATTTTACATATATGGCAAAACATATTATAATACAAGTGTCGATAAACGTCAAGTGCTTTTGATGAAATGGGGGAAACGATATGAACGTTGCGCTTTTAACCGATCTGTTTGAGGCCATTACCATTTTTTGTTTTGGGCTTTCCTGGCCGATTTCCATTCGGAAATCACTCAAATCCCGCACGGCAAAGGGAAAGAGTTTGTTCTTTGAGGTGTTTTTGTTGATCGGATATGCCTTTGGCATCACCCGCAAACTCTTGATGGTGACAGTCATGAATGCAACGGGATTTTTGTTTTATTTGAGTTTTTTCTTCTACATTCTGAACTTCGTGGAGATCGCGTTTGATCTGTTGCTGTATATCCGCAATTCGCGCTTGGATAAAGCCAGAGCGGTGGGCATATTGACGCCGTAAGGAATCGCACAAAAAGGGCGGAGAATGCGTTGCATTCTCCGCCCTTTTTTGTTGAATTCACTTTACGTCAAGGAGTTCGCGGAGTTTGTTCATTGCCTCGTCATACGTATTGAAATTGACGACGTAATCGCACAACTCGGAGTTCTTCTTGTCAAATTCGATCGCCATAATGCGACCGATCTTATCCTCGATGGAGGAGTTCTTACACAGAATGGCGTTTAAGATCGCTTTTTTCTGGCGGCTGATGTGAATGGTGGTGACGTTGGGGAAGTAGGTTTTGAGCGACATCGCGCCGCAGATATCCATGGTGGTCAGTACGTGTTTGCCGCTCGCGAGGATCGCCTCCACGTCGGATTTCTTGGAGCCGTAGCCGTGCCCAGCGTACATCGTGGATTGGAACAATTCGCCCGACTCGCACATCTGACGGAATTCCTCTACGGAAACGTAGTGATACCACTCGTTTTCCTTGACGGCGGTGGGATCCTTGGTCGTGTAACTGATGGGCTTTTCAAAGCAACTGTTTCGCTTGAGTAATTGCGTTGCCAGTTTGGATTTGCCGCAACCCGAGGGGCCGACCAACACAATAATGCCGGGGGTGGAAAGGTCGGGTTTTCTTGCACGCTTGGAGTAACTGCCCGCGATCACCTCCACGACTTTCAAAAATTCGTCGTAGTTGTTCACGGCAAGCATACCCGTGGCATCCTGATTCCAGGGTCTGCGCATCAGAATGGGGTACTGTGCATTGGAGTCCAGCACGTTGTGCATGGCATCATCAAACAGAATGTCCGTGGTGATCTTATCCTTGCGGAAGCCCATATAGATATGATTTTGCGGGATCTGCGGAAATTCCTCACGAATGCGTTTGGCGCGAATGCCCATATATTCGGGCGGCACGGCGGTGGACACAAAGACCTCGGCCATTTCGGAAAGTTTGCTCACAAATTCCTTGGCACCCTCGATCACGGGCTGTGTCTCATAAAATTCGGCGGTCTTGAAAAACTCGTGAATGATGTCCACACGCGCACCCGTTTTGCCCCAGGATTTGGCTTCGTAAATCGTGATCGGGGGGTCAAAATTGTACTTCTCATTTGCCAGGCGAATGGCATATTCGGTGCACTCCATCAACAGGTCGTCAATGTCGAGCGCAACCGATAAACGAAAGTTTCTGTTCATAGTTATACGCTCCTTTTTTTCATTTAGTTCAAATAGGTCAAAAAAGCAGCCCGCCACGTTTGATACAGAAACGTGGAAAGCTGCCCATTTGATAACATTATACAGGAAACTTATGCAAAATGCAATAGTTTTTGGAAAAATGTTGGTTTCGGCGTTTAGTAGCGGTATTTTTTGCGCAGGGCGATAAGGAAAATAAGCGTCATAACGGCGGCCACACATTCCGCGACTACGACCGACAGCCAGATGCCGTCCACCTCGAGAATAAGGGGAAGCAGCAGCACTGCGCCGATCTGGAACAGGAGCGTACGCAAAAAGGAAATGAGCGCGGACACAAGGCCGTTGTTGAGCGCCGTGAAGAAGGAGGAGCCGTAAATGGCGATGCCTGCGAACAAAAACGAGAAGGAGAAAATACGGAAACCGCGCAACGTGAGTGCATACAGTGCAGGGTTGTAACCCACGAAAAGTGAGGAAAGGGGTGCTGCGAGCAACTGCGACGCGCCCAGCATTAAAAGGGAGGAAAGCAGGATAAAGAACAGACTCTTGCGGCGCAGACTCCGCAATTCCTTATGGTTGCCCGCACCGTAATGATAACTGATCAGCGGCGCGGTGCCGACCGAGAAGCCGATGAACACGGAAAGGAAAACGAAGTTGACGTACATCAGCACGCCGTAGGCGAAAACGCCCGCCTCGTCGGCGTATTGGAGCAGTTGCACGTTATATAACATACTCACAAGTGACATGGAGATGTTGGAAAGCAATTCGGAGGAGCCGTTGGTACAGGCAAGCATCAGCGCGCGAAGGTCGGTTTTGGCGCGAGTCAGGCGCAACAGACTGTCATTGGGGAGCGCGAAGTACACAAGGGGCACCACGCCGCCGACGTATTGACTGATCGCGGTGGCAATCGCCGCGCCCGCTACGCCCCATCCGAACACGACCATAAAGAGCGCGTCCAGCACCATATTGGTGATACCTGCGGCCAGCATCACGTACAGACTGAGTTTGGGCTTTTCCGCCGTTACGCAAAAACTTTGAAATTCATATTGCAAAAAGAGTGCAGGGAGGGAAAGGAGAAGGATACTGCCGTAGGTTATGCAGTATTCCAGCATAGCGCCCTCGGCGCCAAGCAATATGGCAACGGGGCGAAGGAAGAAAAATCCGAGCACGGCGATGACAACGCCGCACGCGATAGATACGTACACGATCAGCGAGAAAAGACGGTTGGCCTTGGCAGTGTCGCCTTCGCCCAGCGTTTTACCGACCAGCGCCGCACCGCCCGTGCCGAACATAAAGCCGATGCCGCCCAGCATCATCAAAAAAGGCATAATGAAATTAACGGCCGTGAATTGCGTTTCGCCAACGAAATTGGAGACGAAAAAGCCATCCACTACGCCGTAGATCGACGTGAATACCATCATGGCGATGGAGGGGAGCGTAAAGCGGATCAGGGTTCGAAAGGTAAAATGGTCCGAAAGTTTGATCATAGGTTTTCCTCCTTTCATCAGATTGTACACTTTGGCTATTATAACTTATAATATATCAAATGTCAAGATAAAACAACCTTTACTTTTTGTCGTATTTGTGATATACTAACTGTGTATGTATCAACGAAGGAGGGGAGAGCATGAGCGATGGTATCTTTCATCTGAAAAGTCCTTTTGCGCCGACGGGCGATCAGCCCGAGGCAATCGACGCACTGGAGCGAGGCCTTCGCGCAGGTATGCGCTATCAGACCTTGCTTGGCGTGACGGGCTCGGGCAAGACCTTTACCATGGCCAACGTGATCGCGCGCATGAATCGCCCCACGTTGATCCTTGAACCGAACAAGACGCTGGCGGCACAACTTTGCTCTGAGATGCGCGAGTTCTTTCCCGATGCCGCGGTGGAATTTTTCGTGTCCTATTACGACTACTATCAGCCCGAGGCGTATATCCCGGGGCGGGATATGTATATCGAGAAGGACGCCTCGATCAACGATGAGATCGACCGATTGCGTCACAGTGCCACGGCGGCACTGTTGGAGCGCCGCGACGTGATCATTGTGGCGAGTGTTTCCTGCATCTATTCCTTGGGTGATCCCGACGAATACGAGCGTCTGATGCTTTCGCTGCGCCCCGGTATGCAGATGTCAAGGGACGAGTTGTTGCGCCGTCTGGTGGCGATCCAGTACGAGCGCAACGATCTGAATTTCACACGAACCAAGTTCCGTGTACGCGGTGACACGGTGGATATCTATCCCACGGGCGGCAAGGCGGATACGGCCGTGCGCGTGGAGTTCTTCGGTGATGAGATCGACCGCGTGTGCGAGTTCCGCACCGTTACGGGACAGGTATTGCGCGAGTTGCGGCAGTTCAGTCTCTTTCCCGCCACGCACTATGCCGTGTCGGATGCCAAGCGCGAGGCGGCGCTGGCCGAGATCGGCGCAGAGATGCTGGACCGCGTGGCCTATTTCAAGAGTGAAAACAAACTCCTGGAGGCGCAGCGCATCGAGGAGCGTGTCAAATACGATCTGGAAATGTTGCGCGAGGTTGGATATTGCTCGGGCGTGGAGAATTATTCCCGCGTACTGGCAGGTCGCCCCGCGGGCTCCACACCCTACACGTTGCTTGACTTTTTCCCCGACGATTATCTGATGATCGTGGACGAGTCGCACGTGATGATCCCGCAGGTGCGGGGTATGAGTGGCGGTGACACCGCGAGAAAAAAGAATCTGGTGGATTTCGGGTTCCGTTTGCCCTCGGCATACGACAACCGTCCGCTGTATTTTCACGAGTTTGAGGCGCGTGTGAATCAGGCGGTGCTGGTCAGCGCCACGCCCGCCGAATTTGAGCGCGAGCATGCCGAGCAGGTGGTGGAACAGATCATTCGTCCCACGGGTCTACTGGACCCCGAGGTCGAGGTGCGCCCCATTGAGGGACAGGTGGACGATCTCCTGGGCGAGATCCGCGTGCGCGCCGCGAAAAACGAGCGTGTGCTGGTTACCACCTTAACTAAGCAAATGGCGGAGGATCTCACTACGTATCTGGAGGAGAACGGCGTTCGCGTCCGTTATATTCATTTCAACGTGGAGACTATGGAGCGAATGGAGATCATTCGCGATTTGCGCCTTGGTGAATTTGACGTGCTGGTGGGCATCAATCTGCTCCGCGAGGGACTGGATCTGCCCGAGGTATCGCTTGTGGCGATCCTGGACGCCGACAAAGAGGGCTTTTTGCGCACCGAAACGTCGCTGATCCAGACGATCGGTCGCGCCGCGCGAAACGCGAAGGGCAAGGTCATCATGTATGCCGACAGCATCACGGGCTCTATGTCCAAGGCAATCGGCGAGACCAACCGCCGCCGCGCGATCCAGGACGCCTATAATAAGGCGCACGGCATTACGCCCAAGACCATTGTCAAGGGTGTGCACGATATCATTGAGATCGGCAAGGCGGCCGAGGAGGCAGTGGGCAAGAACGCCAAGCAGAAACTGACGCCCAGTGCCCGTCGCAAACTGATCGACACCCTGACGGCCGAGATGAAGGAGGCCGCAAAGCGGCTGGAATTCGAGCAGGCGGCGTTCTTGCGTGACAAGATCAGCAAACTGCGAAAGGAAGAGTGAAATGGCGAGTGAACTGATTTTAAAGGGCGTTCGCGTCCACAATTTAAAGAATATAGACGTCACGATTCCGCGCGACAAACTGGTGGTGCTCACGGGTCTTTCGGGCTCGGGCAAATCTTCGCTTGCGTTCGACACGATCTACGCGGAGGGACATCGACGTTTTGTGGAGTCTCTGTCCTCCTATGCGCGTATGTTCCTGGGGCAGTTGGATAAGCCCGATCTTGATTCGATCGAGGGACTGTCGCCCGCGATCTCCATTGACCAGAAGACCACTTCCAAAAATCCGCGCTCCACGGTGGGCACGGTCACGGAGATATACGATTATCTGCGCCTTATGTATGCCCGTATCGGCATTCCGCACTGTCCCGTTTGCGGCAAGGAGATCCGTCAACAGAGCAAGGATCAGATCGTAAGTCGCATTCTGTCCATGCCCGAGGGGACGCGTTTTTTGGTGCTTGCACCTGTGGTGCGTGCACAGAAGGGTATGCACGAAAAGGTACTGGCCGATGCGCGCAAGAGCGGCTATGCCCGTGTGCGCGTGGACGGCAATATGTACGATCTGTCCGAGGAGATCGTGCTCAATAAAAACCAAAAGCACACGATCGAGGTCGTGGTCGACCGTCTGGTCAATCGCGGCGATATCCGCGCGCGCCTTGGTGATTCGGTGGAGACGGCACTCACACTCTCGGAAGGCAATCTCCTCATTGCGCCCGTGGCGCGAGAAGGCGAGGAGAGCGCCGAGGAACTGGCCTTTTCGCAGAATTATGCCTGTGAGGAGCACGGCATTTCCTTTGGCGAACTGGAGCCGCGTATGTTTTCCTTCAACAACCCGCAGGGCGCCTGCCCGAAGTGCGCGGGACTCGGCTCGATGCGACGGATCGCCGCCTGGAAGTTGATTCCCGACGATTCGCTTTCGCTCTCGGGCGGTGCGATCGCCGTCAACGGCTTCAAGACACTGGAAAAGGTCAGTTGGAACGGCCCGTTATTCGCGGCCGTTGGCGAGCGCTTCGGCTTTACGCTGGACACACCCATAAAAGACTTCACGCCCGAGCAGTTGGACGTGTTGTATCACGGCTCGGGGGAGGAGCGCTACCACGTGGTGCGCTACTTTGGCGGCGAGCGGCACGAGCAGATCGTTCCCTTTGACGGCTTGATCAAGATGATCGAAAACCGTATGAGAATGGGCGGTAACGAATATTACGACGATTTCATCGAGGACGCACCCTGTCCCGAATGCGGCGGTAAGCGACTCTCGCCCACGGTATTGGCCGTGACGGTGGGAGGGAAGAATATTCACGAATTTTGCGAGATGTCGGTGCGCGATGCACTGGCGTTTGTCGAGGGGTTGAAACTCACCGAAACCGAGATGACGATCGCGCGGGAGATCCTCAAGGAGGTCAGAAGCCGCCTTGGGTTCCTCATCAGCGTGGGACTGGACTATCTGACGCTTTCAAGACGTGCGGGAACGCTGTCGGGCGGCGAGGCACAGCGCATTCGCCTGGCCACGCAGATCGGCTCCTCGCTCATGGGCGTTTTGTATATTTTGGACGAGCCGAGTATCGGTTTGCATCAGCGCGACAATGTCAAATTGATCCGCACCCTGCAACGTCTGCGCGATCTTGGCAACAGTGTGCTTGTCGTGGAGCACGACGAGGAAACGATGGAGTCGGCAGACTATATCGTGGACGTGGGCCCGGGTGCGGGCATTCACGGCGGCAAGATCGTGGTGGCGGGCAGTCCCGCCGAGGTGATGGCGTGTGAGCAGTCGCTCACGGGTGCGTATCTCTCGGGACGCATGAAGATCGCCGTCCCCACCAAGCGCCGCCCCGGCAACGGTCAGTTCCTGCGCGTACGCGGTGCGGCACAGAATAACCTCAAAGAGTTGGACGTGGACATTCCGCTCGGCGCCTTTGTGTGCGTGACGGGGGTTTCGGGTTCGGGCAAATCCTCGCTTGTGAACGGGATCCTGTACCCCTTGCTTGCCTCCAAACTCAATCGCGCATTCCTGCGCCCCGGTCCCTACAAGAGCGTGGAGGGCATTGAGCACCTGGATAAGGTGATCGCCATTGACCAAAGCCCCATCGGGCGCACGCCGCGCTCCAATCCCGCAACCTACACGGGTCTTTTCAATGAGATCCGCGACCTCTTTGCCAAAACGGCAGAGGCGAAGGCGCGGGGCTACACCAGTGGACGCTTCTCCTTCAACGTCAAGGGAGGGCGTTGTGAGGCCTGCGAGGGCGACGGTGTGAAGAAGATCGAGATGCACTTCCTGCCCGACGTGTACGTGACCTGTGACGTTTGCAAAGGCAAGCGTTACAACCGTGACACACTGGACGTGCATTATAAGGGCAAGAGCATTGCCGACGTGTTGCAGATGACGGTGGAGGAGGGACTTGCCTTCTTTGACGGGATCCCGTCCATCAAACGCAAACTGCAAACGATGTATGACGTAGGTCTTGGCTATATCGGGATTGGTCAATCATCGACTACACTGTCGGGCGGTGAAGCACAGCGCATCAAACTGGCGACCGAACTTTCCAAGCGCAGTACGGGCAAGACGATCTACATTCTGGACGAGCCCACCACGGGTCTGCACACCGCAGACGTGGCAAAACTCATCGGTATGCTGGAGCGCCTGGTGGAGAGCGGCAACACCGTGCTTGTGATCGAGCACAACCTTGACGTGATCAAGACCGCCGACTATATCATTGACCTGGGGCCCGAGGGCGGCGAGGGCGGCGGTACGTTGGTTGCAACGGGCACGCCCGAGGAGGTGGCGGAACATCCCGCTTCCTATACGGGTCAATATCTGAAAAAATGGCTGGAGAGGAATCAATAATGGAACTTGTAGCAACTTGTCTTTTCGGCCTGGAAAAGCAACTGGGAGAAGAGATCGACGCACTGGGTTGCCGCCGACTGGACACCATGGACGGTCGCGTGACCTTTGAGGGTACCGAGGCTGATATTGCGCGCGCCAACGTGCGCTTGCGCCTGGCGGAACGCGTTTTCATCAAGGTGGGTGCCTTTCCGGCGCGGAGTTTTACCGAGTTGTTTGACGGCGTGCGCGCACTGCCGTTCGAGGATTTCATTGGCCCTGACGATGCATTTCCCGTCAAGGGACACGCCATTCGCAGTCAACTCTATTCGGTGCCTGATTGCCAGAGCATCGTGAAAAAAGCCGTGGTGGAGCGCCTTGGTGACGCCTACGGTATCAAGTGGTTTTCCGAAGAGGGAAGCAAATATCAGATCGAATTCTTCATTTTTAAGGATATTGCCACGCTGATGATCGACACCAGCGGCGTGGCGCTCCACAAGCGCGGTTACCGCCCCGCGGCGGGCGCGGCACCCTTACGCGAAACGTTGGGCGCGGCACTCGCGCTCACCTCGCGTCCGCGCGAGGATACACTGATCTGGGATCCTTTCTGCGGCTCAGGCACGATCGTGATCGAGGCCGCGATGATCTTGAAAAACAAATCCCCGGGACTTGACCGTCGTTTTGCCGCGATGGACTTTGATTGTCTGCATCACAACATCTGGCGTGAAGCCGTCGAAGAAGCAAGGTCACTGGAGCGCCCCGATGCGCGCCCTGAACTGTTCGGTTCGGATCTGGACGAAAAAGTGTTGCAATACGCCGCCGAGAACGCGCGGCGTGCGGGCGTGGAGGATTGCATCCGCTTCTTCCGTGCAGATGCGCGGCGCATCGAAAAGCCGAGCGCAGACCGCCGCGGCACGGTGATCTGCAATCCGCCCTACGGCGAGCGCTTGATGGAGAAAAAAGAGGTGGAAGTCCTGTATCGTGAGATGGGACGGCAGTTTGAGCGTCTTTCTCCCTGGCAGATCTACATCATCACCTCACACGAGCGATTTGAGCAGTTTTACGGCCGCCGCGCGGATAAAACGCGCAAGTTGTTCAACGGTATGATCCCGTGTAATCTGTATCAGTATTTCAAGCCGCGTGACCGAAAATAACGCCAAAAATGAGCCGAGGGGCAACGCCCTCGGCTCATTTTTTTTGCCAAATTGAAAATATTAGCACTTTCACAGAAAAATCACTAAAAATTTTGAATGAAATGCTTGACAAAAGGGGAGAATCGTGGTATATTTTTAATGTAATTTTAGCACTCGCGAACACAAAGTGCTAAAATTTGACCTGAAAGGAGGGAATTTGGTGGGTGCGCGCAAGGAAGGCCTCAGCGAGCGAAAAAAGCTGATATTAAAAGCGATCGTGGAAGCACACATTCAGGGCGGTGAGCCCGTGGGATCCAAGTTCCTCACCGAAAGCAGACAGTTGACCTGCTCCTCTGCGACCATTCGCAACGAGATGGCGGAACTGGAGAGCATGGGATATCTCGAGCAACCGCACACCTCGGCGGGGCGCGTGCCGAGCAAGCAGGGCTACCGCTTTTACGTGGACGCACTGCTGGAGGATTACGCAATGACCGCCAAGGACATCGCCAAGATCAACCAACTGATGAAGATCAAGATGGCGGAACTGGACTCCATACTGGACAGGGCCTCTAAGGTGGCGACGGAACTGACCAACTATACGGGTTTTGCGCTCAAGCCGCGCGCACACGCGGTCACCGTGACCAAGTATGAGATGGCGTTGATCGATTCGCACAGTTTCATTCTGATCATTGTGACGTCGAGCGGTGCCGTGAAAACGCGGAACGTGATCTCTGAGTCGGAAGTGGACGCCTATACGCTTTCCCGCGTGACCGATGCGCTCAACGAGTTGGCAACGGGCATGAACGCCGCGCAGATCACACTGCCCATTATGATGCAGTTGGAGAATCGCATCGGCGACGCCGTGCTGCTCAATACCGTGATCAAGGCGATCTACGAGATGCTCAGTGACCTGGACAGCGGCGAACTCAAGGTGAGCGGGTTGCAAAAACTCCTGCAATATCCCGAGTTTTCCGATGCGGAAAATCTGGGTGAACTGCTGGGCGCGCTGGAGCGCAAGGACGACATTCTCGATCTGATGAGCGACTTTGAGGGTGACCGCGTGAACGCGGTAATCGGCCGCGAGGGCGCAGTAAAGGTCATCAACAATTCTACGGTGGTGTTCAAGCCGATCAAGCGCGGCGGACGCACCGTGGGTGCAATCGGTGTCATAGGGCCGTTGCGCATGGACTATGCGCGTGTGCTGGCGACACTGGATAATCTGGGCGATAACGTGACGAATCTGCTCAGTGACACAAAACAGTTGGAAAAAGGAGAAGAGCATGACGGATGAAATCAAGAACGAGGAGTGCGTGGAAGAAACTCCCGTAAACGAGGAAGCCGCAAGCGAAGCGGAAGCGAGCGCCGCCAAGGAACAAAAGAAAAAGACGCGCCGCGCGGACGCACAGATCGCAGAACTGAATGAAACGATCGCAGAGAAGGACGCGGCACTGGCCGCGGCAGAGGATAAATATTTGCGCCTTGCGGCCGAATACGATAATTTCCGCCGCCGCAGTATCAAGGAGCGCGAAAACCTCTTTGCGGACGCATATGCGGACGCACTGGCCGCTTTCCTGCCCGTGCTTGACAACCTGGAGCGCGCCGCACAGTTTGCGGACGGCGAGAGCGTGGCCAAGGGTGTTGCGATGACGCTTAAAGGTATCAACGATACGCTGGAGCGTCTGGGCATCACCGAAATTGAGGCCGAAGGCAAGCCCTTTGACCCGCAGGTGCACAACGCCGTGCTTCACGTAGAGGACGAAACACTGGGCGAGAGCGTGGTGGCAGAGGTCCTGCAAAAGGGATATCGCAAGGGTGACCGTATTCTGCGATATGCCATGGTGAAAGTCGCAAATTAAGAAATTATTGTTTTATTTTGAAATAAATTAAGAAAGATTCCAAGGAGGATTTTGAATCATGGGAAAAATTATTGGCATTGACTTGGGTACGACCAACTCTTGCGTAGCAGTATTTGAGGGCGGCGAGCCCAAGGTTATTCCGAACCCCGAAGGCGCGCGTACCACGCCCTCTGTGGTTGCGTTCTCCAAGACGGGTGAGCGTATGGTCGGTCAGGTGGCAAAGCGCCAGAGCATCACCAACCCCGACCGCACCGTCAGTTCTATCAAGCGCCACATGGGTAGCGCTTACAAGGTAGATATCGAGGGCAAGCAGTACACGCCCCAGGAGATCTCCGCGATGGTGCTTCAGAAACTCAAGGCAGATGCCGAGGCGTTCCTTGGTGAGCCCGTGACCGAGGCGGTTATCACCGTTCCCGCATACTTCAAGGACGCACAGCGCCAGGCAACCAAGGACGCAGGCAAGATCGCAGGCCTTGAGGTCAAGCGTATCATCAACGAGCCCACCGCGGCCGCACTCGCGTACGGTATGGATAAGGAAAACGACAAGGATCAGACCATCATGGTGTTCGACCTTGGCGGTGGTACGTTCGACGTTTCGATCCTTGAAATCTCGGACGGTGTGTTCGAGGTGCTTGCAACCGCTGGCGACAACAAACTCGGCGGCGATGACTTTGACCAGCGCGTGATCGACTGGATGGCAAACAAGTTCCAGCAGGAGAACGGCGTGGATCTGCGCAACGACAAGATGGTGCTGCAGAGACTGAAGGACGCGGCAGAGAAGGCCAAGATCGAACTTTCGGGCATGACCTCCTCCAACATCAATCTTCCTTTCATTACGGCAACCGCCGCAGGCCCTTTGCACTTCGAGGCAACGCTGACGCGCGCCGAGTTCGACCGCATCACGGCAGACCTCGTTGACCGTTGCATGGAGCCCACCCGCAAGGCACTCGCCGACGCAGGCAAGTCGGTTTCCGAGATCGAGAAGGTTCTGCTTGTCGGTGGTTCTACCCGTATTCCCGCCGTACAGGAAGCAGTCAAGAAGTTCACGGGCAAGGAGCCCTTCAAGGGCATCAACCCTGACGAGTGCGTGGCACTTGGTGCCGCTATTCAGGGCGGCGTGCTTGGCGGCGACAAGACCGACCTTCTGCTGCTTGACGTAACGCCTCTGTCCCTTGGTATCGAGACGCTGGGTGGCGTGTTCAACCGCATCATCGAGCGCAACACCACCATTCCCGTAAAGAAGAGCCAGGTGTACTCCACCGCCGCTGACGGCCAGACCTCTGTGGAGATCCACGTGCTTCAGGGCGAGCGTGAGATGGCCGCAGGCAACACCACGCTTGGCAGATTCTCCCTGGACGGCATCGCACCCGCTCCCCGCGGCGTGCCCCAGATCGAGGTGACCTTTGACATTGACGCCAACGGCATCGTGAACGTGACTGCAATGGATAAGGGCACGGGCAAGGAGACTCATATTACCATTACTTCCTCCACCAATATGTCCCAGGAGGACATCGACCGCGCCATGCGCGAGGCCGAGCAGTTCGCCGAGCAGGACAAGAAGCAAAAGGAAGCCGTTGACACCAAGAATCATGCCGAGAGTTTGATCTTCCAAAGCGAGAAGACGCTGGGCGAGATCGGTGACAAGGTGACCGACGAGGATAAGGCCCCTGTGAAGGAGGCCATTGAGAAGCTTCGCAACACCGTGGCAGGTGGCGATACTGCCGCGATCAAGGCAGATACCGAGGCACTGGAAAAGGCGTTCTACACACTTTCCGAGAAACTGTACGCACAGAGCGCGGCTCAAGGAGGCGCCCAGGGCTTTGATCCGAATGCAGGTGCAGGTGCAGGTGCCGACAACGATCAGCAGGGCTTCTACAACGCTGATTTTGAGGATAAGAGCAATCAATAATTGATTCCGTGATGGGTGCCGCGCATTTGCGCGGCATCTGTCTGTCAAGGAGAAGACATGGCTGACAAAAGAGATTACTATGAGGTTCTTGGCGTTGACAAGAGTGCCGACGAGGCGGCGCTGAAAAAGGCGTACCGTTCCCTCGCGAAAAAGTATCACCCCGATATGAATCCCGGTGACGCCGAGGCCGAGCAAAAATTTAAGGAAGTCAACGAGGCATACGCCGTCCTTTCCGACAGTGAAAAGCGTGCACAGTACGATCAGTTCGGTCACGCCGCCTTTGAAGGTGGCGCGGGAGGTGCCGGTGGCGGCTTTGGCGGCTTCGGTGATTTCGGCGACATCTTCAGTTCGTTCTTTGGCGGCGGCGGTTTCGGTGGTTTCGGCGGTTTTGGAGGCGGTGCGCAACGTAACGGTCCCGTGCGCGGTGACGACATCGGTGCGCGGATTTCCGTGACCTTTGAGGAAGCGGCGTTCGGTGTCAAGCGTGAGATCAGTTATAACCGCATTTGTCACTGTCCCGACTGTGCGGGTAGCGGTGCGGCGAAGGGAACTAAGGCAGAGACCTGTACCAAGTGCCGCGGCACGGGCAGAATGCGCGTGATCCAGCGACTTGGCGGTATGCAGTTCCAGAGCGAGACGACGTGTGACGCTTGTCGCGGCAGTGGCAAGACGATCAAAAATCCCTGCAGTAACTGTCGCGGAACGGGTCTCATTCGTGTCAATAAGAAGTTGGAAGTGTCTATCCCTGCGGGTATTGACGACGGCGAGCGCGTAGCACTGCGCGGCCAGGGCAACGAGGGCAAGAACGGCGGAGGAGCGGGAGACCTGATCATTCAGGTGCTGGTCAAGCCGCACCCCATTTTCGAGCGCGACGGCTACAACATCTATTGCGAGGTGCCGATCCCCGTGACCGATGCGATCCTGGGTGCCGAGATCGAGATCCCTACGCTGAAGGAGAAGATGAAATATACCATTCCCGAGGGTACGCAACCGGGCAAGGAGTTCACCGTGCGCGGTCAGGGTATTCCCTACGTGGGGAACAGCAACAGACGCGGTGATCTGATCTTCCGCGTTAACGTGGAGATCCCCCAGGGGCTTTCCAAGGAGCAAAAGGAGCAAGTGCGCGCCTTTGCGGGAAAGTGCCGTGCATCGAACTACGGCAGAAAGAGCGGCTTTTTCAAGCGCATTTTCGATAAATTCAACGGGGAGGACTGAATATGGAAACGAAAGAATGGACACAGTTGAAAGTCACCGTTTCACTGCCCGAATTGGACGCGCTGGTGGCCGTGATGAGTATGGTAAACAACAATCTCATGATCGAGGATTACAGTGACATCGATCTGAAAAGTTGTTACGGCGATCTCATTGACGAGAGCATTCTGAATGCGGATAAAACGATTGCCTCGGTGTCGGTGTTCCTGCCTGCGGACAGGCCCTTTACCGACGTGGTCGCCTTTATCAAGGAGCGCCTTGCCGTTGACAACATAGAGGCAAAATTCGAAGTGATCGGTCTCAACGAAGAGGACTGGGCAAATTCCTGGAAGGCCTATTATAAGCCCTTGCATATCGGTCGCCGCATGGTGATCGTGCCCAAGTGGGAATCGTATGAGCCCAAGGAGAACGAGATCATTGTGACGATGGATCCCGGTATGGCGTTCGGCACGGGTACGCACGAAACGACGCGCCTTGTGATCGAATTGCTGGAGGAACGTGTGACGCCCGGTATGCGCGTGGCTGACGTGGGGTGCGGCAGTGGCATTCTGGCCATTTGTGCCGCAAAACTCGGCGCAACGCTTTGCCGTGCTTACGACATTGATCCCGTGGCGGTGCGCGTGGCAAGAGAGAACATTGCTGACAGTGGCGAAACTTGCGTGACGTGCGACGTTTCGGATCTGTTGCGCGGTGTGGATCTTTCCGACGGACCCTACGATCTGATCTGTGCCAATATCGTGGCGGATATCATCATTCGTATGGCACCCGACGTTGGCCGCTATATGAAACCCGATGCCATTCTGCTGGCCTCCGGCATCATCACCGAGCGCGCCGAGGAGGTCATTGCGGTACTGGAAGAAAACGGTCTTGCCGTTGACGAGCGCCGCGATGATAACGGCTGGTGTGCCCTTGTGGTGAAAAAGAAATAATAAAAAAAGAACCGCGTAGCGCGGTTCTTTTTTTTATTTGCGTGTTAAATGGCTTTGATGTAGCAACGGCGGCGTTTGTGCTGTTTTTTATCAAAACGGCGCCACATACTGTGGACGGCGGCGTTGGTCTCCAACATCGGTCCCGTTTCACAATACTCCACCTTGTTTTCGATCAGTTTTTTGAGGAGCGTGGAGATGATCACGGCGGGCACACCCTGGGTCTGATATTGCGGATCTACCGCCACAAAATACATTTCCAACGTGTCATTGTGCCCGCGCAGTGCGTGAAGCAACAGTGGCAGACCGAAGGGCAACAACTTGCCGTGGGAGCGCTTGAGCGCTTTGGCGATCGAGGGAACCATAGCACCGAAGCCTACGATCCTGCCTTCGGGGTTTCTGACGGAGCAGATATAATCCAGATTCACGATGGGAATGTAGTTTTCGACCGCGTTGTTGATAATCTCGTCGGTCAGTGGCACCGTTCCGTACAGCTTGGAGAAGGCGACGTCGATGACCTTGAATGCCTCAAGGGCGTCACGGCGCAAATGCTCGCGGTCAGTGTAGGTGGAGACCGAGAAGCCCTTGCGCTCCAGCAGGCGGTGCGCCATTCGATCCATCAGCGGATCGGGCTCGTGGGGGACGCGGATCCTGTACTCGATCCAATCGATGTCCTTGACAAGCCCCAGGCGTTCCATATGCGTAAGATAGTAGGGATGATTGTAGAAGGTGATCGACATATTGATCTCCTCAAAGCCCTCCACCAGCATGCCCTCGTGATCGATGTCGGTGAATCCGATGGGACCCATGATCTCCGTAAGGCCGTTTTCGCGCCCCCATTCCACGGCGCTCTGAAACAGCTTTTCGGAGACCTTGAAGTCATCGATAAAGTCAAAGCGTGTGAAGCGGATCGCGTTCTTGTTCCACTTTTTGTTGTAGGCGTGGTTGATCAGCGCGGCAATGCGCCCTACGATGGTCTTTTCCTTGTATGCAAGGAAGAGGCGCGTTTCGCAAAAGGCGTACGCGGGGTTCTTGTCCTTGGAGAAGGTGTCGAATTCATCGTTCTCCAGAAAGGGAACGAAATATTCGTTGTGGCGGTAGAGCGCGTTGGGAAAGCGCACCCAGTGCCACAGATCTTTTTTGGTCTCTACTTCTTTTATCGTGATACTCATAAGATCGTCCTCACAGTAAGATTAGAAAAAAAGTTTTTGATGCAGGGCGTCTCTCGCGCTCTTGTTGATGGCAAGATAAAGTAGCGCACCGCCGATCAGGGCGAGAGTGATCAGGGGATAAAGCGACCAGAATATCATTCCGATCGAAAAGGTATGAGAGATAAGCCATTCAATGAGGAGCATCAGCGCGCCGAGTGCGATCATCGTGCCGCCCCACACGTAAAGACGTCCGCGCTTCAGATAGTGAAGCAGCGTGACCGCCGTGCTTGCGATGATGCAAAGCGTCAGCGAAAGCGGGAATGCGAGCGTGAGGAACCAACGGCCACCCGTGGCAAAGTTGACATAGAGCAGATAGGCTGTGGCCGTGGCGAAATTGCAGGGCACGAAAATGACGGGGTTGGGATGGCGGAACCAAAGGGGAAGCGCCAGCGCGATGTACGCGACGAGCAGGCCGCCCGCAACGAGGCCGAACCAATCCAGATCCTTGTCGGGCATGAGGTCCGAGAAAAAGCACAACAGCATGGGAATGAGTAAAATAATGATATAGATGCCGTTCAGCGCGACTGAATTGGCCTGGCGCTTGGGGCGGCGGCCGCTCGGATATAACGAAGGAGCATTCGGCCGTTGCAGGTGCGGATGATACACCTCGGTACCGCAGAGCGGACAGTTTTTTTCTGTATCGGCGAGCTTGACGCCGCAGTTGATGCAGAACATGAAGATTACCTCGTTGCTTGATTGCTTTCGACGGTGACGGGGAGGCCGATCTCGCGCAGTACGGCGTGGAAATGGCGCTCAAGGTCAGGGTCGCGCGTGTTTCGGATAAAATTGACGTAAACGGTGTCCCCGAAGGAAAGCATGCCGCAGTTGTAAGGAGCGGCCGCCTGAACGCCCAATATGAAATCCATACGGCGAATATAGGGGCGCATCACGTCGGGGAGTCGGATAAGACCGAGGTTGGAGAAGGAAAGACAGGATTTCTTCTCTCCCACGGTGTCAAACACGGCCTTCATCACCAAATTTTTAAGGGGCAGGGGGACAAGACGCAGCAAAAGATTCCGTTCATCCTTCACGTTGGTGGCGATCACACAGCTCATGTGCTTTGGCGTGATCTCGGATTCCATCTTGCAGCGAACGATACTGCAGATCTCCTCCAGCGTGTAGTCACCGAGCCGCGGATCGAGCTCGGGCGTGACGTACATCGCGAAGTTGCGGAGCGTTTTGCTCGGGAACAGCGACCGAAGATTCACGGGAATGAGGAGTTTGATCGGCTTCTTGCGCCGTGCAAAGGGGAGCTTTTCCTCTTGTAAGCAAAGGAGCGCCCTCATCATAACGGCGCTCATGAACGCCGTGAGTGTCACATTGTATTCGTGCGCCTTGGCAAGCACGTCTTTTACGGGTAGGGAAAAGCAGGTCAGACTCATAAATCCGTCCCGATCGATCTCGCCGCTCAGATGCCAGGCATCTGAGGATCGGCGCGGCGCGGTCACTTTGCCCGCATACTTTAAGAAGCTGTCCTCCAACTCCTCGGCGCGCGGCGCCTCCTCTCTGTCAAGGATCCCGTCCTCGTGCGGGATCGAGATGCCGTGCTTTTGCTCCAGATACTCGGCAACGAGATTTTTGAGAAAGACGAGCGCCCCCGTTCCGTCCGTGAGGGAATGGAAGAATTCCACCGCGATCCTGTCGCGGTAAGCGATCACGCGGAAGGCACAGCGCCGTATCTCCTGCTTGCTCATATAGACCAAGGGGCAACTCTGCTCCTCATGCACGTCGGGCGCTCTTGCAACCTGCTGCAGGTAGTACCAGAACGCGCCTCTGCGTAGTCTTGCGGCAATGGAAGGGAATCTTTTTACGGTGACGTCCAGCGCGCCTTTGAGTACGTCAATGTCCACCTCTTCGTAGAGCGTGGCGGACTGGCGGAAGACGTTGCTCCAGTTTCGTCGCCTTGCCGCGGGGTATATTTTGGCCGCGTTGTCCAGGCGCACCCAGGAAAGCGGCGTGGCTTTTTCTTTGGTCATGCGAGAGCCCTCGTTTTCGTGTCTTTCTTAGACTATCCTACACATTATACCATAATTCGACTTTAATTTCAATAACCAAAATTTTCCTTGCTGTAATCATAAAAAGCCTGCGGCGCCCCTTTCTTTGCGCCGCAGGCTTTTTTGCTTGCTTTATTTGATCTGCTTGAAGTTACCGTAGGTTTCGTTGACGGTCTCACAGAAGGAGAAGGTATCGCTGTATTTTTGCAGAATGGCCTGGAAATCCACGATCTGGTGTTTGTTGACCACGCAGAGCAGTACCTGACGCTCACCGCCCGTAAACGTGCCTATTGCGGAGATCTTGGTGGAACTGTGCTTCAGCGTCGTTCTGATCTCGGCGATGATCTCCTCGCTGTGCGTGGTGATCACGGTGAATTTATACGCACTTTTGGTACCCTTGATGATCTGGTTGCCAAGGAAACTGGAAACGAAGCAGTAGGTAATGCAAAGACAAACGGGCTTATAATCGTAAATCAGCGCGCCGTCAACGCCCGGAGTGGCATACACGAAGAAGGAGAGGAAGGCAACGATGGCGTTGAGGGTAAAGGTCACCCAGAAGAAGTTGAGATTGGGTTTGCGGCGGCTGATGTACTTGGAGATGATGTCCGTGCCGCCCGTGGAGGCGTTGTTGCGGAAGCAGATACCGTAAACGAAGCCGCTGAGCACGCCCGAGAGGATCACGGGGAAGATCGTATCGTGTCCGCCCGCGTTGTACTGAAAAGCGGTAAGGCCTATCTTTTGCAGAGCGAGGTATACAAAGGAGTAGGTCAAGCAAAAGCAAAGCGAGCGCTTGGCAAAGGTGCGGTTGACAAAAAAGTAAGCGAACACACAAAGCGGCACGTTGATGAGCAACGACATATAACCGATACTGAAGCCCGTTTTGTACTGGATCATCGTGGCAATACCGTTCAGCCCCGCAGGTGCGAAGCCGTTTTTCACAATGAAAAGCTGATAGTTAAAGGCCAGCAGTACGGCGGCGAGAAGAATGAACAGATACTGTGCACCAACGCGAATCTTGACTTTCATAGTAAAACTCCTTCAAAAAGAATGATGCCACTGTTATTGTAGCACGCCGCACCTTGCTTTGATATAAAAAAATTGACCCGTTTTTGAAGGAGTTTTGTACTTTCTTGACATAAGAAAACCACCCGCCATACGAACAGATGCGCATAGTGGGTGGCTTTTTTGGGGGGGATTATTCCGCGTCGGCAGTCACGCCGAGGCGAGCCGTATCAAATTCCTTTTGGATCTTTTCGCAGGGCTCCTTGGTGAGCAACGAGGCCACCACGATAGCAACGGCGGAGAGAAGGAAGGCGGGCAGCAGTTCGTAGATCTCGAACACACCGCCAATGTGGGGGTTAAGCACCAGTTTCCACAGGAACACGGTGACACCGCCCGTGATCATACCCGCAATCGCGCCTGCGCGCGTCGTGCGCTTCCAGAAAAGGGAGAAGAGCATCAAAGGACCAAAGGTCGCGCCAAAGCCCGCCCAGGCAAAGGACACGATGTTGAAGATCACACTGTCCTCGTCCCACGCGATCACCACACCGATCACGGCGATGACGATGAGCACGATACGGGAGAGCCAGAGCACCTGCTTGTCGTTGGCGTCCTTATCCTTCTTGATGATACCCTTGAAGATGTTGACGGATACCGAGGAGGAGGCAATAAGCAGATAGGAGTCGGAGGAACTGATCGTGGCGGCGAGAATGCCTGCCATGATAAGGCCTGCCAGGACGAGAGGAAGATACTCGGTGGAGAGCACGATGAGAATGTTCTCGGCACCGCTTGCGGTGGAGAGCACCTCGTTCACGGGGAGCAACTTTCTGCCGATGATGCCAATCATCACGGAGGCGGCCAGAGAGATCACGCACCAAACGGTTGCGATGCGGCGGGAGGACTTGACCTCATCCGCGCGGCGGATCGCCATAAAGCGAAGCAGTACCTGGGGCATACCGAAGTAACCGAGACCCCACGCGAGCATCGAGAAGACGCGGAGCACGCCGTAGGAAGTTGCCTTACCGAATGCACCGCCGATCTGTACGCCGTCCGCATTGGTGATGGGCGTTGCCATTTCGGTAAGAGAGAGGAATCCGTCGAAGTTCTTGGCGTTTTCGACCACGGCATCAAAGCCGCCCGCGTTTACCGCGCCAACTGCGATCATCGCAACGAGTGCGGTCACCATGACGATCGCTTGCATGAAGTCGGAGACGCTTTCCGCGAGGAATCCGCCGATGAGCGTGTAGGCAACGACGAAGACGGCACCCACGATCAGCATCCAGTGGTAATCAAAGCCAAACAGGGTGTGGAACAGTTTGCCGCAGGTCACGAAGCCGCTGGCGGCGTAGACGGTGAAGAAGATAAGAATGAATACGGAAGCGATGCCGAGAATGATCTTGTTTTTCTCCTTGAAGCGGTTGCTGAAGAAGTCGGGCACCGTGATGGCGTTGCCTGCGACCCGCGAATAATTACGCAATCTCTTGGCAACGATGAGCCAGTTGATATAGGTGCCGATAGCAAGACCCAGCGCCGTCCAGAAGGCGTCGGCGAGGCCGCACCAGTAGGCAACACCTGGCAGACCCATCAAGAGCCAGCCGCTCATATCCGAGGCCTCGGCGCTCATTGCGGCCACCCAGGGGCCCAGCGAGCGTCCGCCAAGGAAATAGTTTTCCGTGTTCTTTTGTGCGCGACGGTAAAAGTACAGGCCGATGCCGATGACCACGCACATATACAGGATCATAACGATGAAAATCTCGGGATTTTTCATAGTGTCCACCTTTCTGAAAAGTTATAATGAAACATTATAGCATATCTTTACGCGTTTGTCAACTAAAAATGTATAAAAACTCTGCGCGCCGCATTTGTGCGTATTTCCAAACGGTGTTCGTGGTATTTGGATAAATGGGAGGTGCCGTATTTGTCATTTCTGTGAAAATAATAGTGAAACATCACAAAAAGGGCATTGACAAATTGGGTAATTTGTGCTACAATGTGACTATATAATAAAAAAGGAGGCGAGTGCGTGCCGCGCTTTTTTGTTCAAAGCCCCCAAATTGCGGACGGGATCGTCACCATCAAGGGTGACGATGCGCATCATATCTCGCGCGCTCTGCGAATGGCCGTGGGTGACAGGATTACGGTGTGCGATATGCAGTGCAGGGAATATGAGTGCGAGCTCTTCGCCTTTTTGCCCGATTGCGTACAGGCCAGAGTGATCAGCGAGAGTCACAGCACCGCCGAGCCCCCTGTCCCGATCACGCTCTATCAGGCGTTGCCCAAAGGGGATAAGTTGGATTCCATTATTCAAAAAGCCGTGGAGTGCGGCGTTACCACCGTTGTGCCCTTTGAAAGTGAGCGCTGTGTGGTACACAGCAAGCCCGACAGCGAGCAAAGAAAGACCGAGCGGCGCGAGAGGATCGCTCTGGAGGCGGCCAAGCAATGCGGACGCGGTGCACTGCCAAGCGTACTGCCCACGGTCTCCTTTTCCGAGATGATCGAGCGCGCGGCCACGGCCGACGCGGTACTTTTTTGCTATGAAGGGGACGGCACGCTACCCATCGGCACACTTTTGCGGCAGATCAGACAACAAAAAGGAAGTTCGCTTGCCATTGTGATCGGCAGTGAGGGCGGTTTTTCGCTCCGCGAGGCCGAACAGGCACGCTCGCACGGCTTTTATATGACGGGGCTCGGTCCTCGCATTTTGCGCACCGAAACGGCGTCGGGCTTCGTGCTTGCCTGCATCTCTTGTGCACTGGAATTGAGCGATTCGTGGTAAACAACAAAAAAGTTGCTCCAAATTTGTAAATAATGTCAAAACTCTATTGCAAAATGCCAAAAAATCGTGTAGAATAATAAGCAATCTATGCAATTCAACATAACAAAGGATGAGAGGTTCATACTATGTCTAACAGATTGTTCCAAGGCGTGATCCATCAGATGAAGGACGCCATCGACCGTGTGATCGGCGTGATCGACGAGAACGGCGTGATCATCTCCTGCTCCGAACTGTCCAAGATCGGACACATCAAGCAGGGCGTTCGTGATGAGTTGGCCTACGCCTCCGAGAAGGTCGTATCGGGCGGCTATACGTACGCTCCCATTATGGGCGGCGTAAAGGCCGAGTATATCGTATTCGTGGAGGGTGAGGATCACATGGCCGAGAGAATGTGCAAGCTGCTTGCCGTTTCTCTGGGTAACATCAAGAACCTCTATGACGAGAAGTACGATAAGGGCTCGTTTATCAAGAATATCATTCTGGACAACATTCTGCCCAGTGATATTTACATCAAGAGCAAGGAACTGCACTTCAACACCGAAGAGGTGCGCATCGTCTTCCTGATTAAGTTCTTTGGCAAGACGGATATGATGCCCTTTGAGATGTTGCAGAATATGTTCCCCGACAAGTCCAAGGACTACGTGATCAGCGTTGGCGAGCACGATATTGTGCTGGTCTAGGAGATCAAGCCCGGTACGGACAGCAAGGAGATCGAGCGTATGGCAACCAACATTGCCGACACGCTGTGCACCGAGTTCTATGCCAAGGTCGCCATCGGTATCTCCACCGCCGTGGACAACATCAAGGATCTTGCCCGTGCCTACAAGGAGGCACAGGTTGCGATTGAGGTCGGCAAGGTATTTGAGACCGAGAAGAATATCGTCAGTTACGAGAACCTCGGCATCGGCCGTCTGATCTATCAGTTGCCCACCACTCTTTGCGAGATGTTCCTACAGGAAGTGTTCAAGAAGGGAAGTCTGGATTCGCTTGACCGCGAGACCCTGATGACCATTCAGTGCTTCTTCGAGAACAACCTCAACGTTTCCGAGACCTCCCGCAAACTTTTCGTGCACCGCAATACGCTGGTGTACCGCTTGGAGAAGATCCGCAAACTCACGGGTCTTGACCTGCGCGAGTTTGAGCACGCGATCACCTTCAAGGTCGCTCTGATGGTCAAGAAGTATCTCAACTCCAAGCCCTCTAAATTTTAATCGATGACAATGGGTAAGTTGCCGACGGCGACTTACCCATGGTTGCGTTTTTCTGACGACCTCCGTGCCTTCTCACTTTGAGCATCACGGATAGAAAGGTGTCTTTTTTGCTTATGAAATTACTGTTTTCTGTTCCCAGAGAGCAACTTGACGCGCAAAGAGACCGCATTTTTGCGGCTGTTTCCGAATGCGTGCCGGGTGCTTACACGGAAATTGATGCCGCAAGGGGGATACTTGCAGTGGAGTTGCCTGACGGCGCTTCTCCCAGTGTGGCAGAGGCCTTGCGCGTGCGCTTGCTGACCGTTGGTGTGACCGCTACGCGCGTGGATCACACGCAAACGGGCGGCGCGTTCCACCGCGAGGAAGAGCGGCGCGAGACCTTCCGTCAAGCGCCCCCGCCTCCCATCAACATCAACATCAAACAGCCGCGCACGGTCAGACTCTCGGTTTTTATTCCCGTTCTGATCGCGGTGGCACTGGTGTGCTCGATCCTGTTCTTTAACATCGGCACGCTTCTCCCCGGCCTTTTCACGGGCGGCAATACGCTGGGCTCGGGTGAGGAGAAGAGCGAGGACTACGTACAGAAGATCGCGCTCATAGACTATATTTTTGAGAATTACGGTCTTTATGACACCAACGGACAGGTGTTGCTTGACGAGATGCTCAAGGCCTACGCCAAGGCCACGGGTGACGAGTATGCAGAATACTACACCGACGAGGAACTGGCGGCCCTGATGGCCGATATGGAGGGAGCGGCCGTCGGCGTTGGCATTTCGGTCACAATGGATACCGAAACGGGCAACATCATCGTCATTCAGGTATATCCCGATTCTCCCGCGCAAAAAGCGGGGGTGCGCCCGGGTGACCTGATCGTGGCGATCGGTGAAGGCGAGAGCGAAGAGCGCGTCAGTTCGATCGGCTATGACATTGCCATGCAAAAAATGCTTGGCGAGGAGGGTACTACCGCACACTTCACGGTGCTTCGTGAGGGCGAGGAACTTCCGTTCGCCATTACGCGTGAAAAGTTCACGGCAGTTTCCGTGGACGGACGCGTTTCCACCACCGATCAGAAGGTCGGTATCGTGCGCATTTCGGGCTTTGAGGCCAACACCCCCGCACAGTTCAAAACGGTGATGAACACCCTTTCGGAGAGCGGTTGTGAGCGTTTTGTCTTCGACGTGCGCAACAATCCCGGTGGAGAGCAAAAGTCGGTGATGGCCGTGCTTTCCTACTTTCTCAACGAAAACGATACCATTATGAGCGTCGTGTCCAAGGACGGCACGACCACCTACTATCTTGCCGAGGAGACCGAGTACGAGGGCGATTACGCCGCGTGCAGTGTAGCCAAGGAGGAGATCGGTATGTATCGCGATTATCCGATGGTCGTATTGACCAACGGCTATACGGCAAGTGCGGGCGAGTTGTTCACGGCAGGCCTTGCGGACTACGAACTTGCCACCGTGGTAGGCGAAAAGACCTTCGGTAAGGGCGTGATCCAGAGCATTTACGACCTTTCCACCATGGGTTATTCGGGCGGTTTGAAACTGACCGTCGGTTACTACACGGGCCCCTCTTGCGAGAATTACGACGGCGTGGGTATTACGCCCGATACGGTCGTGGAGCCCGCAGAATCCATGAAAAACAAGAACCTCTATCTGTTGACGGAGGCCGAGGATAATCAATTGAGTGCCGCAATCGAAGCGGTGCTGGCAAAATAATTTTGAATTTTTTGATCAAGGAGAAGTTCACCATGGCAAACGAAAAGAAAATTACAATGACACAGGAAGGTTATGACGACCTTGTAAAAGAACTGGAATGGCGCAAGGGCGAGGAGCGCGAGCGCATTAAGAATGATATCGTGGTCGCACGTGGCTTTGGTGACCTTTCCGAGAACGCCGAGTATGATGCCGCCCGTAACGCCCAGGCCGAGAACGAGGCCCGCATTCAGCAGTTGACGCACGACATCGAGCACGCCGTTGTGCTGGACGCCTCCAGTCTTGTCAAAGGTATCGTGAACATCGGTACGACCGTGAAGGTACAGGACGAGAAGGCGGGCCGTGAGTTGACCTTCCGCATCGTGGGCTCCAACGAGGCTGACGTGACCCAGGGCAAGATCTCCGATCTGTCTCCCGTGGGCCGTGCGCTGATGGGTCACAAGGTGGGCGACGTGGTAACCGACACCGTTGAGGTTTCGGGCTTCACCTTCTCTTACCGTATTCTTGAAGTGACGCAGGACTGATAAGGAGTTACACCATGGCAGAAGAAATCAGAAACGAAGCGGTCGAGGCCGCCGAGGAGGAAGTCAATCTCGCGGACGTGTTCCGTGTTCGCCGCGAAAAGCTGGCCGCACTTTGCGAGGCAGGACAGAATCCCTTTGAAAAGGTCAAGTACGATTTTGATACTTATACGACCGAGATCCACGAGAATTTTGAGGCACTGGAGAACACCGACGTCCGCATTGCAGGCCGTATTATGAGCCGCCGCGATATGGGCAAGGCCAACTTCATCGACGTGATGGACGGCAAGGGCCGCGTGCAGTGCTATATCCGCATCAACGACGTGGGCGAAGGGGTATTCGAGCAGTTTAAGAAGTGGGATATCGGTGATATCATTGGTGTGGAAGGTACGGTGTTCCGTACCCGCCGCGGTGAGATCTCCGTGCACGCCAAGAGTCTTGAACTTCTGGCAAAGTCGCTGTTGCCCCTGCCCGAGAAGTTCCATGGCCTGAAGGATACCGATATGCGTTACCGTCAGCGCTACGTGGATCTCATTATGAATCCCGAGGTCAAGGACACCTTCGTGAAGCGCAGTAAGATCCTGACCGAGATCCGTCATTATCTTGACAGCAAGGGCTTCCTGGAGGTAGATACCCCCATTCTTACGCCCTTTGAGATCGGTGCCGCCGCAAGACCCTTCATCACGCACCACAATACGCTGGATATGGATATGTATCTGCGCATTGAGACCGAGTTGTACCTCAAGAGACTGATCGTAGGCGGTATGGATCGCGTGTACGAGGTAGGCCGTATCTTCCGTAACGAGGGTATGGACACCAAGCATAACCCCGAGTTTACCACCATTGAGTTATACCAGGCCTTTACCGATTACAAGGGTATGATGGATCTGGTCGAGGAACTGTATAAGTACCTTGCAGAGAAGATCTGCGGCTCGCTTGTGATCCCGTATCAGGGACACGAGATCAATATGGGCAACTGGGAGCGCCTGACGATGGTTGAGGCCGTCAAGAAGTACGCAGGCGTGGACTACAACGAGTGGGAAAGCGACGAGCAGGCACGTGCCGTGGCAAAGGAAAAGCACGTGGAGGTGCCCGCCAATGCCACCAAGGGCACAGTGCTGATCGAGTTCTTTGACGCTTATGTCGAGGAAAAGCTGATTCAGCCCACCTTTATTTACGATTATCCCGTGGAGAACAGCCCGCTTGCCAAGCGCAAGCCCTCCAATCCCGCGTTTACCGAGCGTTTTGAGTATTTCATCAACGCAACCGAGTTTGGCAACGCTTTCTCCGAGCTCAATGATCCCATTGACCAGAAGGAGCGCTTTGAGCGACAGGTTGCCGCCAAGCGTGCAGAGGATCCCAACACCACCGCACGTGTGGACGACGATTACGTGACCGCACTGGAATACGGTCTGCCTCCCACAGGCGGCCTTGGCTTTGGCGTGGACCGTCTGGTGATGCTCCTGACGGACAGCGCGTCGATCCGCGACGTGCTTCTGTTCCCGACAATGAAGCCCCTGGACTGATTTTCATTATGAGCAAGACGCCAAGTCGGAGGCCAAGCGGTCTTGGAAGACAATAAACTTTTACAACTCCC